>NZ_JBHVWC010000040.1:0-96443 GCF_042882445.1 Kitasatospora sp. NPDC058218
CCGCCGGGCCGAGAAGCGCAACGCCCGGGTGGCCGCCGGCGCCGGCGAGCTGCGCCTGCGGCTGGCCGACCGGATCCGCCACGGCCTGGCCGACCCGTCCGCCACCGGCCCCTGGGAGGAGGTCGCCGCCCGGATGGTGGACGCCCAGGCCCCCGGCCTCGCCACCCGCGTCCGCGAGCTCGACACCACCGCCGGGCCCGACCTCCTGGAGGAGTACGCCATGCTCCATCTGCTCGCCACCGCCGCCACCCGGATCGACGACCTGCCCGGCCCGCTCGCCGCCACCGTCCGGGCCCGGGTCGGCTACACCACCGACGCCGCCGAGGTCCTGGCCGGGCCCACCGTCCGCGACCGCTGGTTCGTCCTCGGCAGCCGCACCTCGCCGTCGGAGGGCGGAGCGGACGAACGCCTCACCACCCGCCGTCTCTGGCTGCGCGGAGCCAAGACCGGCCGCCCCGCCCTGCTCCTCGCCTTCGGCCGCCCCGGCCGGGCCCCCGACCTCGCCCTCCCCACCGGCCACCTGCTGGAGGCCGAGCTCGCCTTCCACCCCGGCGCCCGCCCCCTGCGCGCCGCCCTCGGCACCCGCTACGACGCCCCCGGGCCGGGCCCTGCCGCCCCGCCGCCCGGCCTCACCCCCGCCGAGGCCGTCGCCGCCTACGGCGCCGCCGTCGCCGACGACCCCTGGCTCGACGCCTGGCCCACCGTCCTGACCGGCGTCGTCCCCGTCCTCACGCCCGAAGGCTGGCACCTCACCGACGGCCGGCACACGCTCCCGGTCCACCGCGGCGCCACCCCCGAGGCCGCCCTGTGGCGGCTCGCGGCCGTCTCCACCGGCCGCCCCCTCACCGTCTTCGGCGAGCACGGCCACCAGGGCTTCGCCCCGGTCACCGCCTGGAGCGCCGACCACCGCCCGATCGACCTGACCACCCCGTAGGGCCCGCCCGTCCGGGCCCCGGGCGGGCGCGTGACCGGCCCCCGCGCGCGACGCCCGCCCGGCCCCACCCCGGGAGCCGACCGGGAGCGGCCCCGAAGCCGCCTCCCGAGAGCCTCCGCACCGCACCCACCGACCCGCAGGAGCCCCGCGTGCCGCCCACCACCCCGACCCCGGCCGACCCCTGGGAGACCCTCCACACCACCGCCCTCCTCGGCACCGACCGCCGCCCCCTGCCACCCCCCGCCGTCGACGACTCCCCCGCCCACCGGGCCGTCGACCGCACCGACCCGGCCACCGCCCTGCTCGAACTGGCTGCCCTGGAGACCGTCCGCCGCCGCGCCGGCGCCCTCCCGGCCCCCGCCACCGAGGCCGCCACCGCCCTGCTCACCGCCCCGGCTCCCGAGGACCCCCGGGCCGAACTGCCGGCCCCCGCCGCCCGCCGGCTCGCCCTGCTGCTCGGCAGCCGGGGCGCCGGGTCCCCCGGCACCCTCGCCAACCTGACCGAGCTGCTCCCGCAGTGGCTCGCCACGGCCCGCGCCCGGGGCCTGCGCCCGCCCGCCGTCGTCGTCCCGGCCCTGTTGGACGCCGCCCGCGGCCGGACCGAGCTGCGCCCCGACGCGGTGGCGCTGGCCGGCCCCCTGGGCCGCTGGCTCGCCGCCCGCAACCCCGACTGGCGGTTCGTCCTGCGCACCACCGCGGACACCCCGGGCGGTGCACCCGGGCCCGGCGGCACGGCGGCCGCCGCCGGGGACAACCACCTCTGGCACGAGGGCCTCTTCGCCGAGCGCGTCACCCACCTCACCGCGCTGCGCCGCACCGACCCCGCCGCCGGACTCGCCCTGCTCGCGAGCACCTGGCCCACCGAGCGCGCCGAGGACCGGCTGCTCTTCCTCGACGCGCTCCAGGACGGCCTCTCGCTCGCCGACGAACCCTTCCTGGAGGCCGCGCTGGGCGACCGCAGCAAGAACGTCCGGGCCACCGCCGCCGAGCTGCTCTCGACCCTCCCCGGCTCCACCCTCGCCCACCGGATAGCCGAGCGCGCCCGGGCCGCCGTCCGCCTCTCCGAGCGCGGCACGCACCTGCTCGTGACCCCGCCCGCCGAGTGCGACGCCGCGATGCAGCGCGACGGCATACCGCTCAAGTCGCCCACCGGGCGCGGCGAGCGGGCCTGGTGGTTCGGCGAGGTGATCGCCGCCGCGCCGCTGCGCCTCTGGCAGGAGTCCACCGGTCTGACGCCGAGCCGGCTGCTCGGGCTCCGGGTGGGCGACAGCATCGACGAGACCAACAGCAGCTGGGCCGACGACCTGCGCGAGGCCTGGGCCCGGGCCGCCGTCCGCCAGCAGGACGCCGACTGGGCCCGGGCGCTGCTGGGCCCGGCCCCGGCCCCCGCCCCGGGCGGCCGCACCGGCCGCGCCGCCCGCGCCCCCCGGAGCACCGGTGCCCCCGCCAAGCTGCTCTCGGTCCTGCCGCCCCCCGAACGCGCCGCCTGGACGGCCGCGTTCATCGAGGTGCACGGCCTGGGCGAGGCCTTCCAGTTGCTCGGCGCCTGCGCGGCCCCCTGGACGCCGCCGCTGTCCACCGCCGTCGTCGCGGCCCTTGCCCAGGCGGCCGCCTCCGGTGCGTACCCGTGGAGCCACAGCGGGGTGCTCGGCATGACGGAGCGCGCCCTCTCCCCCGGGACGGCCGCCGCCGTCGAGGAGTTGGCGGCCGGGGCCGCTCCCGCCGGCGCCTGGGCCGAGACCTTCGCCCGGCTGGCCGGCACCCTGCGCTTCCGGGAGGCCATGCTCGCCGAACTCGGCGCCTGAGGCGCCCGCCACCGGGAACGGCCGAGCCGGTACGGGACACCCGTACCGGCTCGGCGTAAGGCTCGGCGACAACCCTGGCGACCCGCCCGAAGGCGCGCGCCCAGCAAGCGCGCGGCCCGACAGTGCGTGGGCCCGAAGCCGCGTGCTCAGAAACCGCGTGCTCAGGAAGCCCGCACCCGGCCGAGGACCACCGCCGGAGGGCTCAGCTCGCGGCCCGCAGGTTCGCCTCGACCCAGGCCACCACGTCCCGGGTCGGCGTCCCCGGGGTGAAGATGTCCGCGACGCCCATCGCCTTGAGCTCGACGATGTCCTCCTCCGGGATGATGCCGCCGCAGAAGACCTTGATGTCCTCCGCCTCGCGCTCCCTCAGCAGCTCCAGCACCCGCGCGCAGAGCGTCATGTGCGCCCCGGAGAGGACCGACAGCCCGATGCCGTCCGCGTCCTCCTGGATCGCGGTGTCGACGATCTGCTCGGGCGTCTGGTGCAGGCCGGTGTAGATGACCTCCATCCCGGCGTCACGCAGGGCGCGCGCGATGACCTTGGCGCCGCGGTCGTGACCGTCGAGCCCGGGCTTGGCGACCACCACACGGATCGGCCCTGACACACCCATCACTGCCTCCTGGACTTCGTCGTCCACCACCCCACCGGACCTCGTCGGGCACGGGCGCGGTTAACCAGCAATAACCAACCTGAGGGGAGGTTAGCGTCACCCGGCCGGGCTGACCGTGCCGCCCCTCAAGAGGAGGGCAAAATCACAGCTCCGCCTCTTGCTACCGGTCGGTATACCCCGCCGGATCCGCCCGCAGCGCGCCAACTCCCCTCTTGACATCCGGACTTTTGTCCGGATGTCGGCGTTGCGGCTACAGTCTCGGCTGTTTTCCCCTCGTCTTTCCGCCCGCCCTTCCCCTCGTCCTTCCCCTCGCCCGACGACGTGCCAGAGGCCCACCGAGGAGGCAGCCCCCGATGGCTCCCGACGCAGCCGCCCGCCCGACCCGTGCGGAACTGCGGGTGGCCGCCCGCGAGCAGTCGCGCGCGCAGCGCCGCGGCGCCGCCAAGGCCGCCACCCGGACGGCGCTGCTGCGCGTCGCCCTGCCGTCGGTGGCTGCCCTCGGCGTGGCCGGGGCGGCCGCCGCGACCGTCCAGGGCGAGGCGGACCAGCAGCGCGCACAGGCGGCCGGCCGGGCTCCCGAGCTGGCCGCCGAGGCTCCGGGCAGCGCGCCCGCCAGGGCCGCCGCCCAGCAGGCCCTCGCCGCGGGCGAGGCCGACCAGGCCTCCCGCGGCGACGCCCGCACGCCGCTCTCCGCCACCCAGCCCGTCGACGCGGGAGCCGGCCCGCCCGGGGCCGAGGACGGCCCGGCTCCCGCTCCCGCGCTCCCGAAGGTCTCCCTCCCGGTCGCCCAACGGGGCCTCGGCGAGATGTTCGGCGCGTCCGGTACGCACTGGGCCGCCCGTCACACCGGCATCGACTTCCCCGTCGACGGCGGCACCCAGGTCCTGGCGGTCACCGACGGCACGATCCGCACGCAGTGGAACCCGTCGTACGGCTACATGTCGATACTGAAGATGGCCGACGGCACCGAGGCCTGGTACTGCCACCTGCGGTCGTACAAGATCCGCAAGGGCACCGTGAAGGCGGGCGACGTCATCGCCTTCGTCGGCAGCAGCGGCAACAGCACCGGCCCGCACCTGCACTTCGAGATCCGCCCGGCCGGTGGCGGCGCACCCGTCGACCCGCTGCCGTGGTTCCTCGCCCAGGGCGTCGACCCGCGCTGACCCCGGCCGCGCCGGCACCCGGCCCGGGTGGCGGCGCCACCCGGGCCGGCGCGGGCCGAGGGCCCTACAGCTTCTCCACCGGCGCGTACCGCAGCAGCAGCTGCTTGCGCCCCTCCGTCCCGAAGTCGACCGTGGCCTGCGCCTTCTCCCCGACCCCGGCGGTGGCCACCACGGTGCCCAGGCCGAAGGTGTCGTGGGTGACGCGGTCGCCCACCGCCAGTGCCACGACCTCGCGCTCGACGGCGGCGCCGGAGCGCCGCGCCGACTGCCCCCAGCCCGCCTTCGGCGAGGCCGCCGCCGCCGCGCCGCGCGAGGCGCCCCGGGAGGAGCCGCCCGAACCGGCGGACTTCCCGCCCCAGGACGACCCGGAGGAGTACCCGCGCGAGGCGGGCACCGCCGACGCCCCCGTCCGCTTCCACTCGACCAGCGTGTCCGGGATCTCCTCCAGGAACCGCGAGGCCGGGTTGTACGAGGGCTGCCCCCAGGCGCTGCGCAGCACCGAGCGCGTCAGGTAGAGCCGCTCGCGCGCCCGGGTGAGTCCGACGTACGCGAGCCGCCGCTCCTCCTCCAGCTCCTTGACCTGGTTGAGCGCCCGCATGTGCGGGAAGATGCCGTCCTCCATGCCGGTCAGGAAGACCACCGGGAACTCCAGCCCCTTGGCGGTGTGCAGGGTCATCATCGTGATGACGCCCCGGCCCTCCTCGTCGTCGTCCGGGATCTGGTCGGAGTCCGCGACGAGCGCGACCCGCTCCAGGAAGTCGGGCAGCGAGCCGACCGGCGGTGCGCCGTCCTCGCCCGCGTCGGGCCGCTCGCCCGGGTCCTGCTCGTACTCCAGGGCGACGGAGGCGAGCTCCTGGAGGTTCTCCACCCGCGTCTCGTCCTGCGGGTCCGTGGAGGACTGCAGCTCGGCGAGGTACCCCGTCTCCTCCAGCACCGCCTCCAGCACCGCGGCCGGTCCTGTACCGGACTCGACGACCTGCCGCAGCCCGGCCATCAGCGCGTTGAACTTCTTCACCGCGTTCGCCGAGCGGGCGGCCATCCCGTACGCCTCGTCGACCCGCTGCAGCGCCTGCGCGAAGGAGATCCGCTCGCGCCCGGCGAGCGCGTCGATCATCGCCTCGGCCCGCTCGCCGATCCCGCGCTTGGGCACGTTGAGGATCCGGCGCAGCGGCACGGTGTCCTCCGGGTTGGAGAGCACCCGCAGGTACGCCAGGACGTCCCGGACCTCCTTGCGCTCGTAGAAGCGCACCCCGCCGACCACCTTGTACGGCAGGCCGACCCGGATGAACACCTCCTCGAACACGCGCGACTGGGCGTTGGTCCGGTAGAAGATCGCGACGTCGCCGGGCTTGGCGTCGCCGGCGTCGGTGAGCCGGTCGATCTCGTCGGCGATGAACTGGGCCTCGCCGTGCTCGTCGTCCGCGACGTAGCCGACGACCTTCTCGCCGTGGTCGCCGGCCGTCCAGAGCTTCTTCTCGCGGCGGCTGGTGTTCCGCTCGATGACGGCGTTGGCGGCGCTCAGGATGGTCTGCGTGGAGCGGTAGTTCTGCTCCAGCAGGATGGTGGTCGCGTTCGGGTAGTCCTCCTCGAACTGGAGGATGTTGCGGATCGTCGCGCCGCGGAAGGCGTAGATCGACTGGTCCGCGTCACCGACCACGCACAGCTCGGCCGGCGGCACCTCGGCGAGGCGCCCGGCCGCCGGGTCCACGAAGTCGCCGTCCACGGTGCGCTTCGGCGCGGCCGCGGCGGAGCCCCCGCTGAGCTCCCGCACCAGCATGTACTGGGCGTGGTTGGTGTCCTGGTACTCGTCGACCAGGATGTGCCGGAACCGCCGCCGGTAGTGCTCCGCGACGTCGGGGAACGCCTGGAGCAGGTTCACCGTCGTCATGATGATGTCGTCGAAGTCGAGCGCGTTGGCCTCGCGAAGCCGCCGCTGGTAGAGGAAGTAGGCCTCGGCCAGCTTCTTCTCCATCGGGTTGGCGGCCTGGTCGGCGTACGTCTCCTCGTCGATCAGCTCGTTCTTCAGGTTGCTGACCTTGGCCGTGAAGGACTTCGGCGGGAACTGCTTCGGGTCCAGGTCGAGGTCCCGGCAGACCAGGGACATCAGGCGCTGCGAGTCGGCCGAGTCGTAGATCGAGAACGACGACGTGAAGCCGAGCAGCTTGCTCTCCCGGCGCAGGATCCGCACACAGGCGCTGTGGAAGGTGGAGACCCACATCGCCCGGGCCCTGGGCCCGACCAGCTGCTCGACGCGCTCGCGCATCTCGCCGGCCGCCTTGTTGGTGAAGGTGATCGCCAGGATCTCGCCCGGCTGCACCCCGCGGGCGCCGAGCAGGTGGGCGATCCGGTGGGTCAGCACGCGCGTCTTGCCGGAGCCGGCGCCGGCCACGATGAGCAGCGGCGAGCCGGCGTGCAGCACCGCGTCGCGCTGCGGGTCGTTCATCCCCTCCAGCAGCTGGGCCGGGTCCACCACCGGCCGGGCGGCACCGTTGCGGTAGTAGGCGTCCCGCTCGGCCTGGGCCGCGCCCCCTGGCTCGTGGAAGGCAGTGGTGTGGAAGAGCCCCTCCGGGATCGCCTCCTCGTAGGCGTCGTACGGGACGTCGTCCTCGAACGGCGGCGGCTCCTGGGCCGTCGGGGCGGCGGCGGGCTGCTGCTTCGACCCGGCGGCGGGGGCCTCGAAACCGGGGAGCGGGAGGTCGTCAAAGAGGCTACTCATGGCCCTACGAGTCTATGGCCCCGCACTGACAAGCCCGCCCGGCCGGAAGGATCCGGGCCGGGCGGGAGGCGTCGCGGGGGCCGTCAGACCAGGCGGCGGGCCGTGGCCCACCGGGTCAGCTCGTGCCGGTTGCTCAGCTGGAGCTTGCGCAGCACGGCCGAGACGTGGCTCTCCACCGTCTTCACCGAGATGAACAGCTGCTTCGCGATCTCCTTGTACGCGTAGCCGCGCGCGATCAGCCGCAGCACCTCGCGCTCGCGCTGGGTCAGCCGGTCGAGGTCCTCGTCCACCGGCGGGGTGTCCGTGGCGGCGAAGGCGTCCAGCACGAAGCCGGCCAGCCGCGGCGAGAACACCGCGTCGCCGTCGGCGATCCGGAAGACCGCGTTGACCAGGTCGGTGCCGGTGATCGTCTTGGTGACGTACCCGCGGGCTCCGCCGCGGATCACGCCGATGACGTCCTCGGCGGCGTCGGAGACGGACAGCGCCAGGAACTTCACCTGCTCGCCCATCAGTCCGGCCGAGCGGCGCAGCACCTCGACCCCGCCGCCGCCCGGCAGGTGGACGTCGAGCAGCACCACGTCGGGCCTGGTCTCGGCGACCACGCGGACCGCCGACTCCACGTCGTCGGCCTCACCGACCACGTCGATGCCGGTGACCTCGGTGCGCCCGATCTCGGCGCGCACCCCCGTGCGGAACATCCGGTGGTCGTCGACCAGCACGACCCGCGCGACCCTTCCCCCGCCCTCGGCCGGGGTCCCCCCCGTCGGCGCTGCGTCAGTCATTCGTTCTCTCCATCTCCAGCTCGACCTCGGTGCCGCCGTCCGGCGCGGGCCGCACCCGTGCGGTGCCGCCGTTGCGCTTCATCCGGCCGATGATCGACTCGCGGACACCCATCCGGTCCTCGGGCACCGTGTCGGGGTCGAAGCCGGGGCCGTGGTCGCGTACGAACACCGACACCGTCTTTCCCTCCACCTCGGCGTAGACCTGGACCGGTCCCCCGCCACCGTACTTGGCCGCGTTGACCGTCGCCTCCCTCGCGGCCTGCATCTGCGCGGCGATCCGCTCGTCCATCGGGCAGTCGCCGACCACGACCAGCTCGACCGGGACGCCGTGCCGGTCCTCGACCTCGGCGACCACCGCGCGCAGGCTCTCCGCCATGGTGTCCGGAGCGTCCTCGGCGACCGCCTCCGGGCGGTAGAGCCAGAGCCGCAGCTCACGCTCCTGGGCCCGGGCGAGCCGCAGCACCTCCTTCGGGTCCTCGGCCCGGCGCTGGATCAGGGTCAGGGTGTGCAGCACCGAGTCGTGGACGTGTGCCGCGATCTCGGCCCGCTCCTGGGCGCGGATGCGGGCGGTCCGCTCGGCGCCGAGGTCCTGCCACATCCGCAGCGCGTACGGGCCCACCAGCACCAGGACGCCGGCCAGCACCGCCAGCGAGGCCTCGACCACCGAGCCGAGCGTGGAGCCGCTGCCCTGCATCACGAGGAAGGCGATGGTGCCGGCCACCACCAGCAGCACACCGCCGCCGACCCGGGTGTAGGCACCGCGCCGCTTCTCGCCCTCCTCCAGGCCGAACCAGCGCTGCCAGCGGGAGTCGTCGGCCTGCCGCCAGACCAGCGCGACACCGACGCCGATCGCCAGCAGCGGCCAGGTGTACGGCCGGGCGGTCTGCACGCCGAGCACGCTGAGCAGGGCGATCAGACCGATCACCACCATGACCAGCGCGGCGAGCTGGCCCAGCCCGCCCTGACGGCGGCCGGAGGCGGACCGGGCCGGAGCGCCCTCCCCGCCCGGCTCGGCCGCGGCCGTGGCGGGCTCGCCCTGCAGGGCGTGCTGGAGCAGCTCGCGCAGCCGGCCGATCCAGCCCCGCCGGCCCTTGCTCAGCTCCGCCCCGGAGGCACCGGAGGCCTGCCAGGAGCCGGACGGCACGAAGGCGCCGTTGACGTAGACCCAGTGCGCGCCGCCGCGCTGCGCGGGCTCGCCGATGCCGATCGGCACCACGAACCAGAACGCCGCGTACAGCAGCGCGCCGATCCCCTGCGCGAAGAAGAGCAGTACGAAGGCGACCCGGACCCAGGCGACCGGCAGCCCGAGGTGCACCGCGAGCCCGTGCGCGACGCCGCCGAGCATCCGGCCCTGCGGGCTCCGGTAGAGCCGCCGGTACGGCGGACGCTCGCCGCCGGGCGCGGCCGGGTCGGTGCTCGCCGCCGACGCGGTGTCGGGGGCGAGGGGGCGGGGATCGGTACCGGGTGCTGCCACGGCACCGATGGTTCCACGCGCGCGGGCCCGGGCGCATCAGGGTGGAGCCCCCATCCGTCTCAGGGACAAGTCAGGGTCCGGACAGGGCTCCCACCGGTTGGGCGGGGCCGCGGAAGCCACCAGGATGGTGGGCATGACCGAAGACCACCGCATCCAGGAGACCGGGCCGAGCGCCCCGCCGGCACCGGACCGACCGCCGCTGAACCGCACCGAGCACCACCGCGTGGTGGCCGGTGTCTGCGGCGGCCTGGGCCGGCACCTGGACATCGACCCGGTGGTGTTCCGGGTGGTGACGGTCGTGCTCTGCCTCTCCGGCGGCCTCGGTCTGTTCCTGTACGGGCTGGCCTGGCTGATCATCCCGACCGAGCCGGTCCCCGACGGCCGGGGCGGCGGCGGGGCGGGGCGCACCGAGCTCCAGCGGGTGCTCACCGGCCGGGTGGACGGCCAGTCGATCGGCGCGGTGCTGCTGACCGTGATCGGCACCGGCGTCTTCTTCGCCTCGATGGGCGACGGGGACACGCTGTTCCCGATGCTGCTGCTCGGGGCCCTGGTCTTCCTGGCGGTCCGCTACGACCCGGAGCGGCGCCACGGCGGTCGGCTGCGGGGGCGCCGGCGCGGCCGGGAGCGGCGGCCCGGCCCGTACGACCGGTGGTTCCCCGAGTCGGAGCCGTCGGCCGTCGACCACTCCTGGCCGGGCACGGACGCGGACGAGCGGGCCCGCGAGCGGCACGCCCGGGAACGGGCGGCCGGCACGGTGCCGACCGACACCCCGCACGCCGGCCCGAGCGGCTACCTGTGGGACCCCCGCCACCCCGAGCGCAACCCGTACGGCGCAACCGCCACCCCGCCGCCCGGCGGGCCGGCGCAGCCGTGGTGGCAGCGCACCGACCTGCCCGAGGGCGACCCGCTGCGCAAGGGCGGCCCGGCCGGCCGGCCGCCGCGGCCGGTGGTGGTGCGCCACCGGCACGAGCGCTCGCCGCTCGGCCTGATCGGGCTGCTCCTGGCGGTCGGCGCGGCCAGCGCGGTCTGGACGGCCTCCGCCCACGGCGACACCAAGGTGGTGACCGGCACGGTGCTGGCCACCGCGCTGCTGGTCGTCGGGCTGACCCTGCTGGTCGCCGCCAAGTTCGGCCGGGCCCGCAAGCTGGTCGTGCCGGGCCTGCTGATCACCCTGGTGCTGGCGTTCTCGGGCGGCTCGTCGTTCTCGGTCCAGAACGCGCTCGGCGACCGCGACTGGACCGTGGTCGCGGCGGGCGACCTGGACGACCGGTACACGCTCGGACTCGGCGACGCCAAGCTGGACCTCACCGGGCTCGACCCGGCCGGGGACACCCTGCGGACCACCGTCGAGGTCGGCGCCGGGCAGCTGACCGTCCTGGTGCCGGCGGACGTGACGGTGAACCTGGAGACCAGGGTCGGGCTGGGCAACGTCAAGGTGCCCGGGGCGGACGAGGTCAGCGGCAACAGCTCCCGCAGCTTCCAGCTGCACCCCGTGAACGGTCAGGCATCCAAGGGCACGCTCGACCTCAGGCTGATGGTCGGGCTCGGCGACATCAAGGTGGTCCAGTCGTGAGGAAGCACCAGCTCGATCTGTTCTCGCTGATCGCGGGCGGGCTGTTCACCGTGATCGCGGTGCTCTACCTGGTGGCGGCGCTGAACGACATCTCCGTGAACGGCCGGATCGTCATCCCGGTGACCTTCATCGTGCTCGGCGTCGGCGGGCTGGCCGGGGCGGTCGCGGCGGCGGTGCGGCGCGACCGCCCGGACCCGCAGGACCAGGACGCGCCCTGACGGCCGGGCGCCCCCGGCGCCCCGCTCAGCTCTGCAGCGGGCCGAGGTTCAGCTTGTCGCCGTCCTTGGTGACGCCGTACCTCGGCAGCGGCTTGGTGGCCGGGCCGTTGACCACCGCGCCGGTGGCCGCGTCGAACCGGGAGCCGTGGCACGGGCAGTACAGCTGACCGTTCTTCGGCGCGTCGACCGCGCAGCCGGAGTGCGTGCAGGCCGAGGAGAACGCGCAGTACTGGCCGGCCTTGGGCTGGACGATGTAGACCGCGTCGCCGGTGGCCGGGTCCTTGACCTGGGCCGAGCCGCCGACCGGGACGCTCGCGGCGTCCACCGAGACGGCCGGCCCGGCGGGCGCCGGCGCGGCCGACGGCCCGACGGCCTTCCCGTCCCGCCCGAAGGTGGCGGTCAGCGAGCCGGTGAGCAGCCCCGCGCCGCCGATCGCGACGGCCGCGATCCCGCCGTCCACCAGCGCCCGCCGCCGGACGTGCTGCTCGCGCAGCCCGCGCTCACGGTCCCGGGCGGCCCGCTTGGCCAGGTAGCCGTCCAGCGAGAGGTACGGGGTGCCGGCCAGCACCAGCGGGGTCCAGGCCATCAGGTAGACGAGGTCGTTGCCGAGGTAGTACGGCGAGACGTTCCAGCTGACGGTCAGCCAGAGGCTGAGGTTGATCAGCGCACCGCCGACGGCCGCGACCCGGCCCCAGAGGCCGAGCAGGGTGCCGAGGCCGACCGCCAGCTCGCCGAAGGCGATGGCGAGCGCGAACAGGGTCGGCGCGTCGAGCGCGGCGCCGAGCAGGAACGAGATCGGGCTGGAGCCCTTGGCGGCCTGGGTCTGCGAGACGAAGGACGCCGGGTCGCCCGCGCCGGCCAGGTAGTGGGTGTCGGCGAGCTTGTCCAGCGCCGCGTAGACGAAGGTGACGCCCAGGAAGATCCGCAGCGGCAGCAGCGCGTACCGGGAGGCGGCCGCCTTGCGCAGGGCCAGCCGCTCGACCCTGCCGCCGCTCGCCGCCGCGCCGGTCGCCGTGGAGTCGCCGCCTGCCGTGGAGTTGTTGGTCGCCACGGAGCTGCTGGCCTCCGACATCCCTCACACCTTCCTTCACGGCCCGCCATCACCTGACAGGTCCGGTCCGCATTCTGCACGCTCGTGAGCGCTTTCGGTGGGAGATCCCACCCGATGGGCGCCCGGCGCCCCGGTCGTCCACCGCGAACGGCCGCGCCGCCGCTCCCTTGTATACGGGAACGACGGCGCGGCCGTTCAATGCCGGTTCAGCGCCGGCGGGGAGTGCCTACTCCCACTCGATGGTGCCCGGCGGCTTGCTGGTGCAGTCCAGCACCACGCGGTTCACGTCGGGGACCTCGTTGGTGATCCGGGTGGAGATCTTCGCCAGCACGTCGTACGGCAGGCGCGACCAGTCGGCCGTCATGGCGTCCTCGGAGGAGACCGGGCGCAGCACGATCGGGTGGCCGTACGTCCGGCCGTCGCCCTGGACGCCGACGCTGCGGACGTCCGCGAGCAGCACCACCGGGCACTGCCAGATCTCCCGGTCCAGACCGGCCGCGGTCAGCTCCTCGCGGGCGATCGCGTCGGCCTCGCGGAGCAGGTCGAGACGCTCCTTGGTGACCTCGCCGACGATCCGGATGCCCAGGCCCGGGCCCGGGAACGGCTGGCGCTGGACGATCTCCTCCGGCAGGCCGAGCTCCTGGCCGACCATCCGGACCTCGTCCTTGAACAGCTTGCGCAGCGGCTCGACCAGCTGGAACTGCAGGTCCTCGGGCAGACCGCCGACGTTGTGGTGGGACTTGATGTTGGCGGTGCCGGTGCCGCCGCCGGACTCCACCACGTCCGGGTACAGGGTGCCCTGGACCAGGAAGTCCACGGACTCGCCGTGCTCGCCGGCCTCGGCCACGATCTCGGCCTGCGCCTGCTCGAAGACCCGGATGAACTCCCGGCCGATGATCTTGCGCTTCTCCTCCGGGTCGCTGACGCCCTTCAGCGCGTTCAGGAAGCGCTCCTGCGCGTCGACGACCTTCAGCTGCACGCCGGTGGCCGCGACGAAGTCCTTCTCGACCTGCTCGGTCTCGCCCTTGCGCATCAGGCCGTGGTCGACGTAGACGCAGGTCAGCTTGGTGCCGATGGCCTTGTTGACCAGGGCCGCCGCGACCGCGGAGTCCACGCCGCCGGAGAGGCCGCAGATGGCGCGCTTGTCGCCGACCTGGGCGCGGATCAGCGCGACCTGCTCGTCGACCACGTTGCCGGTGGTCCAGGTCGGCGCGATGCCGGCGCCGCGGTAGAGGAAGTGCTCCAGGATCTGCTGACCGTGGTCGGAGTGCAGCACCTCGGGGTGGTACTGCACGCCGTAGAGGCGGGCCTCGTCGTTCTCGAAGGCCGCGACCGGCACCACGTCGGTGGAGGCGGTGACGGTGAAGCCCTCGGGCGCGGCGGAGCAGGCGTCGCCGTGCGACATCCACACCGAGTGCTGCGCCGGGACGCCCTCGAACAGGGTCGAGCCGGTGCGGGAGACGACCAGCGGGGTGCGGCCGTACTCGCGGGCGCCGCTGTTGTCGACGGTGCCGCCGAGCGTCTTGGCCATCAGCTGGAAGCCGTAGCACATGCCGAAGACCGGCACGCCGGCCTCGAAGATCGCGCGGTCGAGCTGCGGCGCGCCCTGCTCGTAGACCGACGAGGGGCCGCCGGAGAGGATGATCGCCTTCGGGTTCTTGGCGAGCATCTCGGCGACCGGCATGCTGCTCGGCACGATCTCGCTGTAGACCCGGGCCTCACGCACCCGACGGGCGATGAGCTGGGCGTACTGGGCGCCGAAGTCGACCACCAGAACGGTGTCGGTCTCAGGCACGGACTGGTCGGGAATAGCAGAGGACACGGACGGCCTTCCGGCAGCGGTATCTAGAGGTGTCGCGGAGCACGCCCCCCGAGAGGGCGGCGGCGGGCGACGGGCGGGGGTCTGGGCACGAGTCTACCGGGCTGGCCGGTTTCACTCGTCTGCACGTCCAAGAGGCCGTGACCGGCCGGGCGGCCGCTTCGTTGGATCTGACGACCGCACGACCGCGCCGCGCCTGCCAGGTGCGCCGCCTCCGCCCCGGCAGGGGCGCCGCCGTGCGGGCTTGCAGGACCACGCGTGGAGCTCATCCCAGTCCACCGGCGCGCGTGGCGCCGCCGCTGTCCCGGCCCCGCCGGGAGCGGTGCGCCGTGGGACCGTGCGCGGGTGCAGCGGCCGGCCAGCAGGGGACAGCGACCCCGGCCGCGACTGGACCCAAGGAGGTGGGGCGGCCGGCCCCGGGGACGCCCGGGCACCGGCCGCCGCACCCCGGCGCGACCCGGGCGCACACCTTTCACCGTCCCGCTCCGCTACGCGCGTCCCCGTGCGCTCCGGCGCCACCACTACGCACGGTGATCATCGGTAGCGCCCGCCGCCTGGCCTCCCGGCGGCCGCCGAGCCGGTCCGCAGCGAGCTCCAGGCGCCGGCCGGGCCGAAAATGGACTGTGCCGAATCGTGCCGAATCGGTTGCAGAGCAAGCCCTTCGTCCAGCACGATGCTGCTTGGAAGAGGTTCTCCCGGTGGCCGAAGGCCCACTGCGGGGTGCCGCCCCGTTGCCACCGAGACCCGCGATGGCAACGATTATCACCTCACGCTCCGTGAGCGAAAGCTCGGCGCAGGCATGCGCGCCGGCCCGCCCCGCCGCGTGTGGACGCGCCACGCGCGACCGGCCCACCTCATGCCGGCGCCGCGACGGCGCCACCCAGAAGCCATTCGACGCGACGGCGCTCCTCCCCCGGCGCCGTCACCCCAGCACCGGCGCAGCCCTGACGCCGCGTGCTGAGCGACAAAGGGCCCCGTTCCCCCACGGGGCCCTTTGCCCTGTTCGGGGCCGGTCCGGGCCGCGCGGCCGAGCCGGCCGGCACACGGGTGAGGGGCGCGGGCCGAAGGCCGCGCGCCCCTCGGCCGCTACTGCTGCTTGCGCCAGACGCTCGGGTCGACCGGGTCGTCCTCACCCGGCGGCCGCGCGGCGGGCACCCTCCCCCAGCCTTCGGCCGGGGGGACCCCCACCGCCGGGCGCGGCGGCGGCTCCTCGTACGAGCCGATCACCTCGCTCACCCCCGACGGCACCCCCGACGGCCCGGAGGGCTCCGGCGCGGCCCCGGCCTCCCGCGGCGCGCGGCCCGGGGAAGGCGCCCCCTGGTACGACACGTCCTGCGGCGCCGCCCCGGGCGGGCCGACCTCCCGGCCCCCGCGCGCGGCCGCCAGCAGCGGCGGCACCGCCAGCGCACCGACCGCCGCCCAGATCACATTGGCCGCCAGCAGGGTGGCGAAGACCAGGCCGACCGAGTACGCGTGGCCGAGCTCCCGCTGGCGACCGAAGTACGACGTGGTCGAGCTGGTCGAGAGCACCGCGCCGGCGATCGCCATCAGCAGGCTGAGCCCCGCCGCGTACACCACCGCCAGCCGCAGCCGGTCGGCCGCGTCCAGCCGGCGCCGGTACGCCGTCCACCCGAGGAAGGCCACCGCGGCCAGCGCGAGCAGACCGGTCCACCGCCAGTCGGCGCTCTCGCCGTGCAGGTCGAAGAAGGAGAACTCGTCGCCGCCGGGCGCGCCGGACTCCCAGTCCGGGGCGGCGGAGGGGCCGCTCTCGCCGCTCGTCGACCTGAGCGTCGCCCCCGAACCCAGGCCGAGCAGCAACAGGCCGACGTTCGGCAGGACGGCCAGCGAGGCGCCCGCCTGCCCCTCCTCGCCCTGGACGGAGATCAGCACGAAGCCGACCAGCGCGGCGAGGCCGACCGTCATCGCCAGCGCACGGCCGGCCGCCAGCGCGGCCACCGCCCAGCCGCGCACCGCGCGGTTGCGCCAGGCCGCCCAGCGCAGCGCGTCCGTGCCGTGCACGGTGAACGCCAGCAGTCCGGCGAGCAGCGCCGTCCAGCCGACGGCCTGGAGCCAGCCGGCGTCGGCCGAGTAGCTCACCCCGCCGTACGGGTCGCCGGAGTCGTCCACGCCGAACCCGACCCCGCCGGCCGGGGACCCGGGCCGCCAGGTGGTCCCGCAGACGAGGCCGATCAGCAGGGTCACCGCCGCCGCGGCCACCGCGGTGCGCAGCGCCTCACCGGCCGCCTGCCGCCTGGTCGGCTGTTCACCGGTACGGGCCTGCCGGCGGCGCGCGCCGGCCCGCAGGCCGAGCCAGAGCGCGAACAGCCAGAGCGCGGTGACCGTCATCGGCACCGCCCGCACGAGCGCCTCCCCGCCGCCGTCCGAGTACCGGCCCCCGCCGGAGAAGCCCAGCTCGAACGGTGCGCCGAGGGCGGCCAGGGCCAGCGCCAGCGCGCCGCCGAACCGCTTGCCGAAGGACGGCGCCTCGAAGAGGTAGAAGAAGGTGTAGTCGTCCGGGACCGCCGCGATCAGCGCCGCCAGGAACAGCACCGCGGTCGGCGCGATCATCACCTTGAACGCCGGCCGCCAGTCCTCGCCGGTGAGCCCGCGCAGGACGGCCGGGCGGGCGGCGGCCGGGTCGTAGGGCCGGCCGGCGCCCCAACCGCCCACCGCCGGCGGCGCGAAGACGGGCGGCGGCGGGGCCGTCACCGGCACGACGGGCGGGCCGGGCGGGGCGGGCGGCGGATAGGCGGCCCCGGAGGGCGGCGCCGAGGTCGGAGCGGGCGGGGGCGGCGGCGTGAGCGGCCGCCCGCAGGAGGCGCAGGCGAGCGCCCCTTCCCCCGAAGCCGCGCCGCACGATGCGCAGATGGCCATGGACCGAGATCCCCCCGTGAACGGTGCTCCCTGGTCCCCCCAGGGAGCCCGTTTATCCCATCGTGCCCGGACGGCTGTCAACCGGCCCCGGCCACGGCCCCCCGCGGCACCGGGCAGGACCTCAGGAGGCCGTTCCACCAAGCTTCTTGGGCACCTTCGGCACGGCCAGCAGCGGCAGCCGCAGCGCGCCGAAGGCCTCCGCCGGCACCGCCGGACGCACCGGCGCCACCGCCTCGACCCGCCGGTACGCCTCGCCCGGGGCCGGGCGGCCGTCCGCCTCGCCCTTGTTGGGCCACATCGACATGGCCCGCTCGGCCTGCGCGGTGATCGTCAGCGAGGGGTTCACCCCGAGGTTGGCGGAGACCGCCGAACCGTCCACCACGCTGATCCCGGGGTGGCCGTGGAGCCGGTGGTACGGGTCGACCACACCGGTCTGCGCGGAGTCGCCGATCGGGCAGCCGCCGAGGAAGTGGGCGGTCATCGGGATGTCGAAGATCTCGCCGACGGTGCTGCCCGCGAAGCCGTTGATCTCGTCGGCCAGCGCCTGGGCGCCCTGCTCGGCCGCCGGGATCCAGCTCGGGTTGGGCGCGCCGTGGCCCTGGGTGGAGGTCAGCTGGCCCTTGCCGAGGCCCTTGGTCTTCAGCGAGACGGTGATCGAGTTGTCCAGCGACTGCATCACCAGGCCGATGATGGTCTTCTCCGACCAGCGGTGCTGGTTCATCGACCGGGCGAAGGTCACCGGGTGCCGGGCCGCCGTCCCCAGGTAGCGCAGCCAGCGGGGCCCCTTGCCACCGCCCTTGACCTGCATGATCGACAGCGCGCCCATGGCGTTGGAGCCCTTGCCGTAGCGCACCGGCTCGATGTGGGTGTTCGCGTCCGGGTGGATCGAGGAGGTGATCGCGACGCCCTTGGTGAAGTCCGCCCGGCTGCCGTAGCGCCGGTCGGTGGTCTGCGCGCCGACCAGCGCCTCGGAGTTCGTCCGGGTCAGCTCGCCGAGCCGGCCGGAGATCCGCGGCAGGTGACCGCGGTCGCGCATCCGGTGCAGCAGCGACTGGGTGCCGTAGGTGCCGGCCGCGACCACCACCCGGGCGGCGGTGATCGTCCGGGCCCCCGCCTTCACCGGGTCGGTCGTGGAGCGGGCGTCGGTCCGGCGGACGTCCACCGCGAAGCCCTCCCCGTGCTCGCGGATCCGGGCCACCGTGGTGAGCGGGTGGATCTCGGCGCCGCCGCGCTCGGCCAGGTACAGGTAGTTCTCGGTCAGCATGTTCTTCGCGCCGTGCCGGCAGCCGGTCATGCACTCGCCGCACTCCACGCAGGCCCGCCGCGCCGGGCCGGCGCCGCCGAAGTACGGGTCGGCGATCTCCTCGCCGGGCGCCGCCTTGGCCGTCCGGTCGGCGTCCTTCCCGTCGCCGAAGAAGACCCCGACCGGCGCCAGGTGGAAGGTGTCCCCGACGCCCATCTTCTCGGCCGCCGCGCGCAGATGGACGTCGGACGGGGTGACGGTCGGGTTGAGCCGCACCCCGAGCATCCGCTGCGCCTGGTCGTAGAAGGGCGCCAACTCCTCCTGCCAGTCGGTGATGTGGCGCCACTGGCGGTCCTCGAAGAAGGCCTTCGGCGGCACGTACAGGGTGTTGGCGTAGTTCAGCGAGCCGCCACCGACCCCGGCGCCGGCCAGGATCATCACATTGGCCAGCAGGTGGATCCGCTGGATGCCGTACAGGCCGAGCCTGGGCGCCCACAGGTACTTGGCCAGGTCCCAGGAGTTCTTGGGCAGTTCGTCGCGCTCGAAGCGCCGCCCGGCCTCCAGGACGGCGACCCGGTACCCCTTCTCGGTCAGCCGCAGCGCGGAGACCGAACCACCGAAGCCCGAGCCGATCACGACCACGTCGTAGTCGAAGTCCGCCTCGTCGCGGGACCCCACCATGTGCCACTGCTCCTTCGGGAAACGAACGGACGTCAGGGCCGGTCCGGCCGGCCCTGACGGACGGACCGGGCTACTTGAACCGCAGTGCCTTCAGCACCCGCAGCCCGCCGGTGAACACCACGGCGAACTGCCGGTCGTCCAGGCCGAAGGCGGGCGCGAGCGGCATCACCCGCTGGCTGGCGATGGTCTGCGCCTCGGTGTACCGCAGGATGCCCTCGGCGCCGTGCCGCCGGCCGAGCCCCGACTCGCCCATGCCGCCCATCGGCGAGCCGACCGAGCCGTACGCCGCCGCGTAGGCCTCGTTGACGTTGACCGTGCCGGTGCGCAGGCGGGCCGCGATCGCCCGGCCGCGCCGCAGGTCCTTCGTCCAGACGCTGGAGTTGAGGCCGTACGGCGTGGCGTTGGCGGTGGTCACCGCCTCGTCCTCGGTGTCGAAGCGGTACACCGAGACGACCGGTCCGAAGGTCTCCTCGGTGCAGACCGCCATCTCCGGGGTGACGCCGTCCAGGATGGTCGGCTCGTGGAAGAACGGACCGAGGTCCGGCCGGGCGCGGCCGCCGGCCACCACGGTGGCGCCGGCCTTGACCGCCTCCTCCACGTGCCGGGTGGTGGCGTCCAACTGCCGCACGGAGACCAGCGATCCCATGTCAGCGCCGTAGGCGAGGCCACCGCCGAGGCGCAGCGCGCGGGTCCGCTCGGCGAACTTCGCCAGGAACTCGTCGGCCACCGCGCGGTGCACCAGCAGCCGCTCGATCGAGATGCAGAGCTGGCCGGCGGAGGAGAAGCAGGCCCGGACGGCACCCTCGGCGGCCCGGTCGAGGTCGGCGTCGGCGAGCACCAGCATGGCGTTCTTGCCGCCGAGTTCGAGCGAGGCCCCGACCAGCCGGGCGGCGGCGCGCTGGGCAACCTCGCGGCCGGTGCGGGTGGAGCCGGTGAACGAGACGTAGTCGGCGTGCTCGACCACGGCCGGTCCGACCACCGGGCCGTCGCCGATCACGATCTGCCAGAGGTCGGCCGGCAGCCCGGCCTCGATCAGCAGCTCGCGGGCCCAGAGCGCGGTCAACGCGGTCTGCGTGTCCGGCTTGTTGACCACCGCGTTGCCGGCCACGAAGGCGGGCAGCGCGTCGCCGATGGACAGCTCCAGCGGGTAGTTCCAGGGTGAGATGTGCCCGATCACGCCCTTGGGGCGGCGGGCCTCGACCGCCCGGGTGAGCAGCGGCAGGGCTCCGCCGTGCCGCTTGTCGCGCAGGTAGCCGTGCGCGGCGCGCCCGTAGTGCCGGGCCGCCATCGCGACGGACAGCACCTCCTCGAAGGCGTGCAGCCGGGCCTTGCCGGTCTCGGCCTGGATGAGGTCCAGCACCTCGTCCTGGCGCTTGAGCAGCAGGTCGTGGAAGCGCAGCAGGACGGCGGCGCGGCGGCGCACCGGCAGCGCGGCCCAGGCCGGCTGGGCGCGCCGGGCCAGCTCGTAGGCGACCTCGACGTCGGCCGGGGTCGAGCGCGGCAGACCGGCCAGCCGCTCACCGGTCAGCGGGGCGACGGTCTCCACCAGGTCCGGCTCGCCGGTCGCGGTGACCCCGCCGGCCAGGCGGGCGACCAGGGAGGGCGGAACGGCCGCGGCGACGGTGCGGCCGCCGCCGGGGGCGGCGGGGTTGCGGTCCGCGGCGCCGGCGCCGGGCTGCCCGGAGACCGTGGCATCTGCTGTGAGGTCCGTCATGGGGCGCAGCCTAGGCGCTCGACGGCCGGTTCGGTACCCGTCGGTAACAAGAAACTGTCGGTGTCGGAGTGAAGCCCCCGGCCATCCACCCCGCCCGCCGGGCCGACGGGCGGGCGGGCTCAGCGGGTCGGGGTGAAGTCCTTGAGCACGGCGTTGAACCGCTGCTCCCCCTCCGGCCAGTCCTTGTCCGTGTCCGGGCTGGACAGGTAGATGGCGTAGCCCGTGCCGTCGGCGTCGATGAACTCCGCCTCTATGGCCCGCCGCCGGCCGCCCTCCTTGGCCGCGTAGCTGAACTCCCAGACTGCCGCGTCGTGGCCGTTCACCAGGACGCTGGTCAGCTTGTGCTGGCGGTACTCCTTCAGCTTGGAGACGGTGGTCTCCATCTGCCGCAGGTGCTCCAGCGGCTTGACCGACTGCCCGACGGTGACGGCGAACTGCAGGTAGTGCGTCTTGTTGTCCGGGCTGTAGAAGATCTGGTTCGCGGTGTCGGTGGTGCGCTGCCAGGCCGGCGTCGCCACCGGCAGGGGGAAGCGGAAGCCCGCCGGGTCGTTCACCCACTGGTAGCCGGTGGGCGGGGGGCCGGTGGCGCCGGACTCGGTGGGCTGCGGCGTCCCGGAGGTGGTCGGGGTGGGCCCGGGCAGCGGGGTCCCCCGATCGCGGGTCGCCAGGAAGGTCGCCCCGGCGGCCACCACGGCGACGGCCAGCACGATCGCGGCGATCCGCAGCACACCCCGGCGGGCGGCCGGGCCGCGCGCGGGCGAAACAGAGTGCACTCCGGGCGCCAGTGGAGCGGAGTGCGCCCCCGGCGCCCCCGGGAACGCCCGTGCCCCGTCGCCGACCACCCCGTCGAGTTCCGCCGGCCCCGCACCCGCGTTCCCGACGCCCCCGGCGGCCCGCGCCGGAGGCTGCGGCACGGTCGGCCCCTCGGACTCCCCGGCCGGAGCCGGCCCCGACGGCGCGTCGGTCCGGTCGACCACCGGCACCGACTGGGTCGGCGCCTTGACCGGCGCGACGGGCTTGAAGCCCATCGTGTGCCCGGCCTTCACCTCGGCCAGCATCCGGGCCGCCTCGTCCGCGCTCGGCCGCTCCGCCGGGTCCTTGGCCATCAGCGCGGCCAGGACCGGCCCCAGCGCCCCGGCCCGCCGCGGCTCCGGCAGCGGCTCGCCGACCACCGCGGCCAGCGTGGTCAGCGGCGAGGTCCGGCGGAACGGCGACTCGCCCTCCACCGCCGCGTACATCGTCGCCCCGAGGCCCCACAGGTCGGAGGCCGGGCCCGGCCGCTCGCCCTGTGCGCGCTCCGGCGCCAGGTAGTCCGGTGAGCCCACCAGGTCGCCCGGCCGGGTCAGTTCGGCCGAGCCCTCGTACGTCGCGATGCCGAAGTCCAGCAGCACCACCCGCCCGGTGCCGCGCTCCAGCAGGACGTTGGCCGGCTTCACGTCCCGGTGCAGCACGCCCAGCTGGTGACCGCGGTGCAGCGCGGCCAGCACCTGGCTGCCGACCTCGGCGACGGCACGCGGCTGGAGGGTGCCGTCCTGGCTGATCACATCGGCCAGCGAGCGGCCGTCGACCAGCTCCATCACGATCCACGGCCGGCCGTCGTGCTCCAGCACGTCATGGACGGTGATCACCCCGGGGTGCTTGATCCGGGCGGCCGCGCTGGCCTCGCGCTTCATCCGGGCGTGCAGGATCTGCAGCTCCTCCTCGGGGAGGTGGCTGACGGTCAGCTCCTTGACCGCGACCTCGCGGTCCAGCATCCGGTCCCAGGCCCGCCAGACCGTGCCCATGCCGCCCCGGCCGAGCCGGTCGCCCAGCTCGTAGCGCCCGGCCAGCAGCCGCTCCCCCTCGGCCGCCTCCGGCCGGTCCTGCACGCCCATCGGCGACCGCTCCCCCTCCTCCACCTGCCGTCACCGCGACGGAGGGCCCGGTACAGACCACTTTTCGAACAGATCTCACGCACACCCTAGGCGCACCGCGCGGGCCCCGATAACCTCCCCCGTGCGCGGGAGAGTCGGCAACGGCCCGGCGGGCACCGTCAGCCTGCGAACATCACCACGGCTGCCACCCCGAGCACAAGCAGCAGGAACACCCCGCCGACCAGGACCGGGCCCAACAGGGCCGGCGGCAGCAGCGGCGCCCGGGCCGGCAGCGCCCCGGCGTCCGCCGCCACCGCCTCCGGGGACGGAGCGCCGCGGCCGCGCCGACGCGGGCTCAGCGGCACCAGCGGGCCCTCCGGGCGCAGCGTGAGCGCCCGTGCCGCGCGCTCCTCGTCGGCCGGCTCCGGGGCCCCCGCGAGCAGGTCCGCCAGCTCCCGCCGGATCCCCGCCGCCGCCGGCCGCAGCGCCGGATCGGGCTGCAGCAGCCGCTCGACCAGCGGCGCCAGCGGACCGCACACCGTCGACGGCTCCCGCCGGCCGTCCCGCACCGCCGTCACCAGCTCCGGCACCCCCTGGTCGGGGTAGGGCGAGCGGCCCGTCACCAGCCGGTGCAGCAGCACGCCGAGCGCCCAGCAGTCGCCCGCCGGGCCGCCGTCCAGCGGCCAGCGCTCCGCCACCGGGCCGACCAGGGTGGCCCGGACCTCGTACCGGCGGCGTCCGCCGGGCCCGCCCAGCTCCTCGGCCAGCGCCTCCTCGGCCACCCCGGGGAGCAGTCCGCCCAGCAGTGCCGCGCCGTCCTCGCAGACCAGGACCGACGCGACGGTCAGATTGCCGTGCGTGAGCCCGGCGTCGTGCAACACCCGCAGCGCGCCGGCCAGGTCCGCCGCCAACTCGGCCGCCCGGTACGGCGCGATCGGCCCGGCCGCGGTCAGGTCGGCCAGCAGCACTCCGGCCGGCCGCTCCTCGACCGTCCAGAGCAGCTCACCCTCGACGAACGCGCCGACGCCCTGCAGCAGCCTCGGGTGCACGGGCGCGGTCGAGCCCGCCTCGGCCACCCGGCGGACCAACCGCTCGCCCTGCTCGGGGACCGGCTCGTCCGGGTCGTGACCGCTCGTCAGCAGAGCGGGCAGCTCCAGGGCGCGCAGGAGGACGGTGGCCCCCGTCCGCTCGTCCACGGCGAACGCGCGCAGCGCCTCCGGACGGTCCGTCAGTCGGTAACGCCCCGCCAATACCTGACCCGGACCCGCTCGCATGCGTGTTCCTCTCGCTCACCGCCCAGCCTAGGCCCTGCCCCGTCGATCCTCGCCGGGTGCGCGGCGACCGGCCGAACGGGGGCCCGCCGACGGCCGCATTAGGCTCGGTCCCATGGACTGGACCGATCTGATCGACGCGGCCTTCGACGTGGCCGGCAACAGCAACCGTGACAACCGGGCCGAAGCCCTGCGCACCGTCGAGGCGAACGTCGTGCCCGACGAGAGGCCGGTCGCCTCCACGGCGGGGCGCCACCCGGACCACTTCCGCAAGGGCGTGCTGGTCCTCACCACGCAGCGGCTGCTCTTCCTCAAGGACGGCAAGCCGCCCGTCCCGGTTCCGCTCTCCGCCGTGACGGACGCGACCGTCGCGAAGACCAGGCTGAACGGCGAGGTGCTGCTGGTGGTCGCGCTCACCGGCTCGCACCGGTTCGAGGACGTGGTCAAGGCCGAGGTGTTCGCGGAGCAGGTCCGGGCCGCCGCCCGGCTGGTGCGCGACGCCTCGGCCGAGCCCCGGGTCGCGCCCGCGGCGCCGGCCGCCTCCGGCGCCGAGCTGTTGGACCAGCTGGAGCGGCTGGCGGCCCTGCACGCCGCGGGGGCGCTCACCGACGAGGAGTTCGGCCGCGCCAAGCAGCGCCTGATCGGCTGACGCCCGGCGGCCGGGCCCCTCGGCCGGGCCCCGCCGCCGCCTCCTGCGGCCCGAGCCGCCCTACGGCGCGGGCTGGAAGGTGTCGAAGGCGACCTGGCGGGCCTGCGCGTTCGCCGGCGCGCTCCAGTCCGCGTCCTGCATGGTCCAGTAGATCGCGTACCCGTACTTGGCCGGCGTGCCGGTGACGAAGCCCCGGTTGAGCGAGTGCGTCCGGGGAGTGCCGTTGGTCCACTCCCAGTCGGCGGCGTTGGTCCACTCCCGGTAGGTGACGGCCTGCAGCTGCACCCGCTGGTAGTTGCTGACCTGGCCGCGCAGCCCGGGCTCGGACTCCTGCCAGTCGGCGACGGCGCTCTGGCCCGGGGTGGTGGTCCACTCGACCTTCAGGGTGCTGCCGTTGCCCTTGAAGACGCGGCGGTTGGACTCCGAGCCGGCGGGCTGCAGCCAGTCCGGCAGGACGATCGAGAAGCCGGTCGGGTCCTTGTACTCGTGGAACCCGGCGGGCACCGGCGCGCCGGTCGCCGCCGGGGCGGGCGGCGCGGCCGGGGGCTGGGTCACGGGTGCGGCGACGGGCTGGGTCGAGGGCGCGGCGGCCGGGGTGGTCTCGGCCGGACCGACCCCGCCACCGACCGGGGCCGTCGCCGCACCCGACGGCGTGGCCGGGGAGGTGCCCGGTCCCGCGGTGCCGACCGCCGAGGTGCCGACCGCCCCCGGGGAGGTGGCGCCCGCGCCGTCGGCCGCCCCGCCGTCGGCGTCGCCGAAGGCCCGCACCATCGCCACCACTCCGGCGATCAGCAGCAGCACCACCACCACGGTGACCACGGCCAGCCGCCGCCGGCCCTTGCGCGGGTCGGCACCGGCGGCCTGGGTCGCCCCCAGGGTCCACTCACTGGTCACCGGCCGGATCGGATCGGTCGCGGGTGCGGCGGCGGCCTCGGTGCCGGCGGCCCCGGCCACCGGCTTCGCGGTCTCCTCGGCGGGCTTGGCGTCCTTGGCGCGGCTCCCCACCCGGACGGTCCCGAGCAGCCCGCCGACCGTGCGCCGGCCGGCGCCCCCGCCCGCGGGCTTCTCCTCGGCGCCGCCCTCGGCCTCGTCGGCCGCGCGCTCCCGGTCGGCCCCGGCGGCCGGCTTCACCGGCATCGCGTGCTCGGTGGTCGACTCCGCCCGGGTGGTGGCCTCGGCCACCACCCGCTTGAGCAGCGAGCGGGTCTGCGAGGCGTCCAGCCGCTCGGCCGGGTCCTTCGCCAGCAGCCCCTCGATGACCGGCCGCAGCGGACCGGCGTTCAGCGGCGCGCCGAGCTCCTCGGTCATCACCGCCGTCAGGGTGGCGAGCGCCGAGCCCCGGTCGTACGGCGGCCGGCCCTCGACCATCGCGTACAGCGTGCCGCCCAGCGACCAGAGGTCGGCCGGCGGTCCGGGCTTCTGCCCGCGGGCCCGCTCCGGGGATATGTACGAGGGAGCGCCGACCAGCATGCCGGTGGAGGTCACCGAGGCGTCCCCCTCCACGCTGGCGATGCCGAAGTCGGTGAGCACCACCCGGCCGTCCTCGCCGATCAGCACGTTGGACGGCTTGACGTCACGGTGCAGGATGCCGTGCGCGTGGGCGGCGACGAGCACGCCCAGCACGTCCAGCGCGATCTCGGCCGCCCGGCCGGGCGACAGCGGCCCGTCCTCCTTGATCACGTCCGCCAGCGAGCGGGACTCGACCAGCTCCATGACGATCCACGGCCGGTCGTCCTCCTCGACCACGTCGAAGACGGTGACGGCCGAGCTGTGCCGGATCCGGGCCGTCGCCTTGGCCTCGCGCAGCGTCCGGACGATCAGCCGGTGCTTCTCGTCCTCGTCGACGCTGCCGTTCATCCGCAGTTCCTTGACCGCGACGATCCGGCCCAGCATCTCGTCCTCGGCACGCCAGACGGTGCCCATGCCGCCGCGCCCGAGCACCGCGTCCAGCCGGTAGCGTCCGGCCAGGAGGCGGCCGGTGGAACCCTGCGCCTGGGTCATTCGGAACGTTCCCCCATGTGCTGCTGGCGGTCGAGGTGACGGCGCGTCGGCCCGGCGCGGGCCCGAACGCCAAGCCTCCATCATCCCCTGTCCCGGGGGCCCGCGACCACCCGGCCCCCGGCCACCCTGGTCGCGGACCGGGGCGGACCCGGCGCTCCGTGCCCGATCTGTGATCGAAAACTCTGTCCGGCCGCCCCCGGGCGCTGCTAGCGTTCGGCAGCTCACCGTCTTTCCGGGGGGATTTCGACGCCCATGACCGCACCCGCACCGGGCGCTGACGGCCGGTCGGACCGGCCTCGGACGGCCGCGCACTACTCCGTCGCACCGGAGCCGGAGACCCCCGGGGGCTACGTCGCCCCGGGCATGCCCGGCACGCCGGTGGCCGGTTACCGACCCGCCCCCGCGACCGGGCCCGCCCCGCGCCGCCGGGCCGGGCGCACCGCCGTCGCGATCGCCCTCGCCGTCGCCGCGATGCTGGCCGGCGCGCTGGCGTACGGGCTCGCGCCGGCCCGCGCGGCGACCACCGTCGGCTGGCTGGCCATCGCCCCGGCCGCCGCCGTCGCCTGGCCGCTCGGCCGGCTCGGCGGGCGGGGCCGCGCCCTGCCGCCGCTGGGCGCGCTGCTCGCGGCCGGCGCACTCTTCCTCGGCCAGCTGATCGGCCAGACCCGCCGCCTGCACGAGCTGGCCGGCGCCGCGTACGGCGAACTGCTCCGGGACGCCCTGCCCGTCTGGCGCGCGGACCGCCGCCCGCTGGACGCCGTCTTCTACGGCATCGCCGTGATCGGCGGCTTCCTGCTCACCCGCCGCGCGGCCACCCGGGACTGAACGCGGGAGGCCCCGCCGGATCGCGTCCGGCGGGGCCTCGTGTACGGGGGGCGGCTCAGCGGTGGTGGAGCGCCGGGTTGACCGTCACCTCGACCCGCTGGAACTCCTTGAGCTCCGTGTAGCCGGTGGTGGCCATCGCGCGGCGCAGCGCGCCGAACAGGTTCATGGTGCCGTCGGGGGTGTGCGACGGGCCGGTGAGGATCTCCTCGGTGGTGCCGACGGTGCCGAGGTTCACCCGCTTGCCGCGCGGCAGCTCCTCGTGGACGGCCTCCATGCCCCAGTGGAAGCCCTTGCCCGGGGCGTCGGTGGCACGGGCCAGCGCCGCACCGATCATCACCGCGTCGGCGCCGCAGGCGACGGCCTTGGGGATGTCGCCGCTGTAGCCGACACCGCCGTCCGCGATCACGTGCACGTAGCGGCCGCCGGACTCGTCCATGTAGTCGCGGCGGGCGGCGGCGACGTCGGCGACGGCGCTGGCCATCGGCACCTGGATGCCGAGCACGTTGCGGGTGGTGTGGGCGGCGCCGCCGCCGAAGCCGACCAGCACGCCGGCCGCACCGGTGCGCATCAGGTGCAGCGCGGCGGTGTAGGTGGCGCAGCCGCCGACGATGACCGGGACGTCCAGCTCGTAGATGAACTGCTTGAGGTTGAGCGGCTCGGCGCCGCTGGAGACGTGCTCCGCGGAGACGGTGGTGCCGCGGATGACGAAGACGTCGACGCCGGCGTCCACGACGGCCTTGGAGAACTCGGCGGTGCGCTGCGGGGAGAGCGCGGCGGCGGTGACCACGCCGGAGTCGCGGACCTCCTGGATCCGCTGCTTGATCAGCTCGGCCCGGATCGGCGCGGCGTAGATCTCCTGCAGGCGGCGGGTGGCGGCGGCCTCGTCGGTGAACGTGGCGATCTCGTCCAGCAGCGGCTGCGGGTCCTCGTAGCGGGTCCAGAGGCCTTCCAGGTTGAGCACGCCCAGACCGCCGAGGCGGCCGATGGCGATGGCCTGCTGCGGGGAGACCACGCTGTCCATCGGGGCGGCCAGGAACGGCAGCTCGAAGCGGTAGGCGTCGATCTGCCAGGCGATCGAGACCTCCTTCGGGTCCCGGGTGCGGCGGCTGGGGACGACGGCGATGTCGTCGAATGCGTACGCCCGGCGGCCGCGCTTACCTCGCCCGATCTCGATCTCAGTCACTTCGTTCGAGCCCTTCTGGTTTGTTGCTCATACCCGCCGGGTCACCCCGGCCGCCCCCAGTATCCCGCACCTGGTGTGACTCGCGCGCTCGCCTCCGGGGACTGGGACCGCCACCCGCGGTCCCCGCTCCGCGGACCGCCCGCGGACACGCGCGAGGGGCCCGCGGCTGCGGGCCCCTCAGTGTCCGACGTGTCAGCGGCTGGTGTAGTTCGGCGCCTCGACGGTCATCTGGATGTCGTGCGGGTGGCTCTCCTTGAGGCCCGCCGAGGTGATCCGGACGAACCGGCCCTTGCTCTCCATCTCGGCCACGGTGGCCGCGCCGACGTAGCCCATGGTCTGCCGCAGCCCGCCGACCAGCTGGTACAGCACGGCGGAGAGCGGGCCGCGGTAGGGCACCTGACCCTCGATGCCCTCGGCGATCAGCTTCTCGTCCGAGGTGACCTCGCCCTGGAAGTACCGGTCCTTGGAGAAGGACCTCGCCTGCCCGCGGGACTGCATCGCACCCAGCGAGCCCATGCCGCGGTAGGACTTGAACTGCTTGCCGTTGATGAACAGCAGCTCGCCCGGGGACTCCTCGCAACCGGCCAGCAGCGAGCCCAGCATCACGGTGTCGGCACCGGCGGCGAGCGCCTTGCCGATGTCGCCGGAGTACTGCAGGCCGCCGTCGCCGATCACCGGCACGCCGGCCGCCTGGCACGCGAGCGCGGCCTCGTAGATGGCGGTGACCTGCGGGACGCCGATGCCGGCGACCACGCGGGTGGTGCAGATGGAGCCGGGGCCGACACCGACCTTGACGCCGTCCACGCCGGCGTCGATCAGCGCCTGGGCGCCGTCGCGGGTGGCGACGTTGCCGCCGACCACGTCGATGCCGACGGCGGCCTTGATCTTGGCGATCCAGGCCAGCGCGTTGTGGCTGTGGCCGTGCGAGGTGTCCACGACCAGGAAGTCCGCGCCCGCCTCGACCAGGGCCTGGGCCCGGTCGAACGCCTCGGCGCTGGCGCCGACGGCGGCGCCGACCAGCAGCCGGCCCTCCGCGTCCTTGGCGGCGTTCGGGTACTTCTCGGCCTTGACGAAGTCCTTGACGGTGATCAGGCCCTTGATCCGGCCCTCGTCGTCCACCAGCGGGAGCTTCTCGATCTTGTGGCGACGCAGCAGCCCGATCGCGTCCTCGCCGGAGATGCCGACCTTGCCGGTGATCAGCGGCATCGGGGTCATGATCTCGCGGACCTGACGGCTGCGGTCAGACTCGAAGGCCATGTCACGGTTGGTGACGATGCCGAGCAGCTTGCCCGCCTCGTCCGCGATCGGCACGCCGCTGATCCGGAACTTGGCACAGAGCGCGTCCGCCTCGGCCAGGGTGGTCTCCGGGCCGACCGTGATCGGGTCGGTGACCATGCCGGACTCGGAGCGCTTCACCAGGTCGACCTGGTTGGCCTGGTCCTCGACCGAGAGGTTGCGGTGCAGGACGCCGACGCCGCCCTGGCGGGCCATCGCGATCGCCATCCGCGCCTCGGTGACCTTGTCCATCGCCGCGGACAGCAGCGGGATGTTGACGCGCACGTTCCGGGAGACCCGCGAGGAGGTGTCGACCTGGTTCGGCAGCACCTCGGAGGCCCCGGGCAACAGCAGCACGTCGTCGTACGTGAGCCCGAGCATCGCGAACTTCTCGGGTACGCCTGCGGCGTTGTAGGACATTTGGGGGTACCTTCCGTGGCCGGCCTAATCCGCTCGCGCCCTGAGGGTGGGGGCGCACTCCATCGCTCACTCGCTCAGGCCGCCGAAAGCTCGGTGCCATTGGAGGAACCTCCAGGGAAACCCCGCTCGCACCCACGGAACTTTGGCGACCCGCCCAGGCGCCGATACCCCATGGTACTGGCACCGCGAATGTGTCCTCGTGTGCCCTTGACAACACCCACCGCCCGTGGACCATTCCAGCCCCCACCAGGGCGGACGATCAGGAGGACTCCTCCGCGAGCGCCCGCAGCCGGCTGAGCGCCCGGTGCTGGGCGACCCGGACCGCGCCGGGCGACATCCCGAGCACCTCTCCGGTCTCCTCCGCCGACAGCCCGGCGGCCACCCGCAGCAGCACCAGCTCGCGCTGACGCGCCGGCAGGTTGGAGAGCAGCTCCTTGGCCCAGGCCGCGTCACTGCTGAGCAGCGCCCGCTCCTCGGGGCCGAGCGCCTCGTCCGGCACCTCCGGCAGGTCGTCCTGCGGGACGACCGTCGAGCCGGGACCGCGCATCGCGGCCCGCTGCAGATCGGCGATCTTGTGCGCGGCGATGCCGTAGACGAAGGCCTCGAACGGGCGGCCCTGGTCCCGGTAGCGCGGCAGCGCGCAGAGCACCGCGACGCAGACCTCCTGGGCGACGTCGTCCACGTGGTGCCGGGCCCCGCCCGGCAGCCGGACCAGCCGGCCCCGGCAGTAGCGGAGCGCCAGCGGGTGCACGTAGGCGAGCAGTGCGTCGATCGCCGGGCCCTCGCCCCGGACGGCAGCCGCGACCAGCTCGCCGACCAGCGGGGAGCCGCCGGTGCCGAGCACCGGGGCCCGACCGGAGCCCGGCCCGTCGGAGCCGTGCTCGGGGCCCTGCCCGGGCTCGCCGTCACCGAGATCCGCGTACGACTGATCGCGACCCGGTCCGGAGGGCTCGGCCTCCACCGGGTCAGCCTCGCCGGAAGTACCGGCAACGTCGTCACGCATCGGTCCATGGTGCCTGGTCGAACGGGAAAACGCGGCACCGCGTCCGGAGTTGTGCACCGGAACGTTATGCGGTGCGGCGCCGGGCACCGCGCCGCCGCGCACCACCGGCCCCTCCTGCACCGTGCCGCCTCCCGCCCCGCCGCCGTCGGTGGTCCCGTCCGTCGCGCCGTTCGCCGAGTGTCCCGCGGCTCCGTGGTTCGCCGCAGTGCCTGTCCGCTGGTCCCCGAGGTGCTCCACACCTCCATGGTGCAACCTCGGGACCGTAACGTCATACGCCCCTGCGAAGGGAACCGCGACCAGCGCGCCGCGGCCGGCGGAACCGGCGGTGGTCAGCGGACCAGGCCCCACCGGAAGCCCAGGGCCACCGCGTGCGCGCGGTCCGAGGCGCCGAGCTTCTTGAACAGCCGTCGGGCGTGGGTCTTCACGGTGTCCTCGGAGAGGAAGAGCTCGCGGCCGATCTCGGCGTTGCTGCGGCCGTGGCTCATGCCCTCCAGCACCTGGATCTCACGCGCCGTCAGCGTCGGCGCGGCGCCCATGTCGGGGCTGCGCAGCCGGCGCGGGGCGAGCCGCCAGGTCGGGTCGGCGAGGGCCTGGGTGACGGTGGCCCGCAGCTCGGCGCGCGAGGCGTCCTTGTGCAGGTACCCGCGGGCGCCGGCGGCCACCGCGAGGGCGACGCCGTCGAGGTCCTCCGCCACGGTGAGCATGATGATCCGCGCGCCCGGGTCGGCGGACAGCAGCCGCCGGACCGTCTCGACCCCGCCGAGGCCGGGCATCCGGACGTCCATCAGAACGAGATCGGAGCGGTCGGCCACCCAGCGGCGGAGGACCTCCTCCCCGTTCGTCGCGGTGGTGACCCGGTCGACGCCGGGTACGGTCGCGACCGCGCGGCGAAGCGCCTCGCGGGCGAGCGGGGAATCGTCGCAAACGAGAACGGAAGTCATGACCGTCGTCCTCCGCAGCTGATCCGCGTCACGTTGAGCCTCCTGGCTGGTACGAATCTCTCCGACACGGCCGATTGGCGACGGACTCCGTACCGATCGCCCGAACTTCCCGCGATCGTTCCCGACGTCCGGCGCCCGCTAACCGCCTCCGCACTTCCAACGACCGTCACTCGAATGAGTTACGGCTTTCAGGGCCATCTCCACCACTGTACGTGGCCGACCCGTTACCGATCAGCCACCTCGCGGTGCACACGCCGCACTTTTGTGCAGCTCGTGCGCGGTGGGCGCACGACCCGCACGCCGGTGCGGGGCGTCGTGCGCCCGTCGACCACCCGATTGCCACGTCTGCGCCCGCCGAACTCCATGCCCACTTTGCCCGTTTTTATAGCTTTTGTATGGTCATTGACTGTTGTGCCACTCTGTGGGTGACTTGTCCATGGAGTTGCCGTAAGTCATATTTCCAGGTGTCCACATCAGCGCATCGAAGCCTCGCCGTGCCGCGCAGCCCAGCCCGCCGATGGCCGGTCCGCGGCCGCCGAGCCTCTGAAGGGAATGAGCCATGGCAGATTTCTCCCGCCTCCCCGGCCCCAACGCCGATCTCTGGGACTGGCAGCTCTCCGCGGCCTGCCGCGGCGTGGACAGCTCGCTCTTCTTCCACCCCGAGGGGGAGCGCGGCGCCGCGCGCAGCTCGCGCGAGGCGAGCGCCAAGGAGGTCTGCATGCGCTGCCCGGTACGCACCGAATGCGCGGCGCACGCACTGGCGGTCCGTGAACCGTACGGCGTCTGGGGAGGCCTCACCGAGGACGAGCGCGAGGAGATGATGGGCCGCTCGCGCAACCGCCTGGTGGAGGTCCCGCTGGTCGCACCGACGGGGCTGTCGCGCTAGACACGCACCCGTTCCGCGCCATGAAGAAACGTTTCTTCACAGCGCCCGGGGCCGCCGGTCCGCCCGCCCGAGGGCCCGGTCAGCGCCCGGCCGCCGCACCCGCCAGCCGCTCCAGCATCAGCGCCACCGCCGGCACCTCGGCGAGGTCCGGCAGGGTCAGCGCGACCACCTGCCGCACCGCCGGCGCCCCCGAGGCGGTCCGCACCGCCACCTCCGACACGCCGTCGGGGCGCACCGACTCCAGCGCCAGCCCCGGCAGCACCGCCACCCCGAGCCCGGCCGCCACCAGGCCGACCACCGCCGGGTAGTCGTCGGTCGCGAAGTCGATCCGGGGCTCGAAGCCCGCTCCCGCGCAGAGCTCCACCAGGTGCCCCCGGCACTGCGGGCAGCCGGCGATCCACTGCTCCCCCGCCAGCTCGGCGAGCTCCACCGGTCCGCGCCCGCCGCCGCGCCCCGCCAGCGGGTGCGCGGCGGGCAGCAGGCCGACCAGCGGGTCGTCCAGCAGCGGGGTGACCACCAGATCGGACCAGTCGGTGGTGGCGCTGAGCTGCTGGGCCTCCAGGTTGGCCTCGGCCCGGGCCTCGCGCGGCGTGCCGTGCGCGGGGGCGGGCGCCGGGGCGCCGCCGGGCGCCTGCGGATAGCGGAAGGCCAGCGCGATCTCGCACTCGCCGCCGCGCAGCATCGCCAGCGACTCCGGCGGCTCGGCCTCGACCAGCGACACGCGCACCCCCGGATGGCTGTCCCGCAGCCGGGCGACGGCCGGCGGCACCAGGGTGGAGCTCGCGGTCGGGAAGGAGACCAGCCGCACCCGCCCGGCCCGCAGTCCGGCGATCGCAGCGACCTCCTCCTCGGCCGCGGAGAGCCCGGCCAGGATTCCGGTGGCGTGCTTGAGCAGCACCCGCCCGGCCTCGCTCAGCTGCATGCCGCGCCCCGAACGGACCACCAGCGGGGTGTCCACGGACTTCTCCAGGGCCTTCATCTGCTGGCTGATGGCGGGCTGCGTACAGCCCAGTTCACGGGCGGCGGCGGAGAAGGAGCCGGTGCGGGCGACAGCACGCAGTACGCGCAGATGGCGGGCCTCGATCATGCCTCAGTTATAAGGCAATCTTTGCGTTATGCAAAATTCAACTGATAGTTGAAGAGTGAAACGCGCGGACACGCCGCAGGCCCGGCCCGTACCCCCGAGGGGCGCGGACCGGGCCTGCGGTCACTGATCAGGCGTCAGTGGGAGTGGCCGTGACCACCGTGCGAGTGGCCGTTGTCGGCCTCCTCTTCCTTCTTCTCCACCACGAGGGTCTCGGTGGTGAGCAGCAGGGAGGCGATCGACGCGGCGTTCTCCAGCGCGGAGCGGGTGACCTTGACCGGGTCGATGACGCCGGCCTTCAGCAGGTCGCCGTACTCACCGGTGGCGGCGTTGAAGCCGTGACCGGCCTCCAGCTCGGCGACCTTGTGGGTGATGACGTAACCCTCGAGGCCGGCGTTCTGGGCGATCCAGCGCAGCGGCTCGGCGAGCGCCTTGCGGACGACCGCGACACCGGTCGCCTCGTCGCCCTCCAGGCCCAGGCCGCCCTCCAGCACCTTGGCGGCGTGGACGAGGGAGGCGCCACCACCGGCGACGATGCCCTCCTCGACCGCGGCACGGGTCGCCGAGATGGCGTCCTCCAGGCGGTGCTTGCGCTCCTTCAGCTCCACCTCGGTGGCGGCGCCGACCTTGATGACGCAGACGCCGCCGGCCAGCTTGGCCAGGCGCTCCTGCAGCTTCTCGCGGTCCCAGTCGGAGTCCGTGTTGGCGATCTCGCCCTTGATCTGGGCGACGCGGCCGGCCACGGCCTCGCTGTCACCGGCACCGTCGACGACGGTGGTCTCGTCCTTGGTGATGGTCACGCGGCGGGCGGTGCCCAGCACGTCCAGACCGGCCTGGTCGAGCTTGAGGCCGACCTCCTCGGAGATGACGGTGGCACCGGTCAGGGTGGCCAGGTCGCCCAGGATCGCCTTGCGGCGGTCACCGAAGCCCGGGGCCTTGACGGCGACCGCGTTGAAGGTGCCGCGGATCTTGTTCACCACGAGGGTGGACAGCGCCTCGCCGTCGACGTCCTCGGCGATGATCAGCAGCGGCTTCGAGGCACCGCCCTGCAGGATCTTCTCCAGCAGCGGCAGCAGCTCCTGGATGGAGGAGATCTTGCCCTGGTTGATCAGGATGTACGGGTCCTCCAGGACCGCCTCCTGCCGCTCCGCGTCGGTGACGAAGTACGGCGACAGGTAGCCCTTGTCGAACTGCATGCCCTCGGTGAAGTCCAGCTCCACACCGAAGGTGTTGGACTCCTCGACGGTGATGACACCGTCCTTGCCGACCTTGTCGATCGCCTCGGCGATCAGCTCGCCGACCTGGGTGTCCTGCGCGGAGAGGGACGCGACGGCGGCGACGTCGTCCTTGCCCTCGATCTCGCGGGCGATGGAGAGCAGGTGCTCGGAGACGGCGGCGACGGCCTTGTCGATGCCCTTCTTCAGGGCGGCCGGGCCGGCACCGGCGGCGACGTTGCGCAGACCCTCGTTGACCAGGGCCTGGGCCAGCACGGTGGCGGTCGTGGTGCCGTCACCCGCGACGTCGTTGGTCTTGGTGGCGACCTCCTTGACGAGCTGCGCGCCAAGGTTCTCGTACGGGTCGTCCAGCTCGACCTCACGCGCGATGGTGACGCCGTCGTTGGTGATCGTCGGGGCACCGAACTTCTTGTCGATGACGACGTTGCGGCCCTTGGGGCCGATGGTCACCTTGACGGTGTCGGCCAGCTTGTTGACACCGCGCTCCAGCGAGCGGCGGGCGTCCTCGTCGAACTGCAGGATCTTCGCCATGTTCCCTATTCCCTCGGGGCTGCGGCCGGCACGCCGGCCACCGGACTTACGTGAACCAACAACCACGCCCCGGGCCCCTGTCACTGGGACACGGATCCGGGGCGGGCTGGAACGTCTTACTTCTCGGTGCTGCTTACTTCTCGATGATGGCGAGAACGTCGCGCGCCGAGAGGACGAGGTACTCCTCGCCCTGGTACTTCACCTCGGTGCCGCCGTACTTCGAGTACAGGACGATGTCACCGACGGCGACGTCGAGCGGCAGACGCTGGCCGTCCTCGAAGCGGCCCGGGCCGACAGCCAGGACGACGCCCTCCTGGGGCTTCTCCTTGGCGGTGTCCGGGATAACCAGGCCGGAGGCCGTGGTGGTCTCGGCGTCGAGCGGCTGGACCACAATGCGGTCCTCGAGCGGCTTGATGGCAACCTTGCTGCTGGTGGTCACGTCCGAGCTCCCCTTCGGAGATTACGGGGTTGTCTAACGGGTAGTGGCGAACCTGCGGGCCTGCCGTCGCGGGGGTCAGACACGCTTCTTCGCGTTAGCACTCTCCTGGTGGAGAGTGCCAAGGACGACCATAGGCCGCGGTTAGCACTCAGTCAACCAGAGTGCCAACGGCGCGCCCGAACGGTTCGGACGGCGGGTACCCGGCCGTACTGCTGTGCGATGCCGCGGCCGCCACCCGCCCGCTCCCCGCTCCGCCACCCGCCCGCTCCGGGCGGGCGGACGCCCCGACCGGGGAGAATGACCGGGTGGAGACCGAGAACCTGCAGCCCCTGCTGACCCCCGAGGGTCAGTCCCTGCTCGCCGAACTGCGCGAGTTCGCGCCCGAGGAGGAGCTCGCACTGGCGACCAGGCTGCGCCGGGAGCACTCGGCGGAACTGGTCTCGGCCGCGTTCTGGCAGGCCCGGCTGCGGCAGCGGGCGCGGGCGAAGTTCGGCGCGGACGCCGACCTGATGTACTTCACGCCCAACGGCGTCGAGCAGTCCACCCGGCGCAGCGTCGCCGAGTGGCGGGCCCGGCGCTTCGCCGACCTGGGCGTGCGCCGGCTGGCCGACCTCTGCTGCGGGATCGGCGGGGACGTCCTCGCGCTGGCCCGGGCCGGCATCGAGGTGCTCGCCGTCGACAAGGACCCGGCGGCCTGCGCGGCCACCGCCGCCAACGCCGCCGCGCTGGGCCTGGCGGACCTCGTCGAGGTGCGGTGCGCGGACGTCGCCGACGTCGACGTCACCGGCTACGACGCGGTCTTCACCGACCCGGCCCGCCGCACCGCGCGCGGCCGGGTGTTCGACCCCGAGGCGTACGCCCCGCCGCTCTCCTGGGCGATCGAGGCCGGCCGGCGCACCCCAATCGGCGCGCTCAAGGTGGCCCCGGGCATTCCGCACGAGGCCGTGCCGGCCGACGCGGAGGCCGAGTGGGTCTCCGACCACGGCGACGTCAAGGAGGCGGTGCTCTGGTTCGGCACCGGAGCCGCGCGCCCGCACCGCGCCACCCTGCTGCCGCACGGCGCCTCGCTGACCGGCGGCGACCTGCCCGACCCGCCGGCCGGGCCGGTCGGCCGCTACCTCTACGAGCCGGACGGCGCGGTGATCAGGGCCCACCTGGTCGCCGAGGTGGCCGGGCAGGTGCACGGCCGGCTGATCGACCCGAAGATCGCCTACATCACCTCGGACCGGTTGGTCGCCACCCCGTACGCGCACGCCTTCGAGCTGACCGACGTGCTGCCGTTCCACATCAAGAAGCTGAAGGCGCTGCTGCGCGAGCGGGCCGTCGGCACCGTGGTGATCAAGAAGCGCGGGATGGCGATCACCCCGGAGGACCTGCGCCGCCAGCTGAAGCCGAGCGGGCCGAACAGCGTCACGGTGATCCTCTGCCGCACCGACCACGGCCCGCTGATGATGCTCGGCCGGCCGGTGGCGCTCCCGTAGCGCCCGATCGGGTGCGCGGCCCGGTCAGGTGGCGGGCGCCTGGATGTAGTCCTCCAGCCGGGCCACCGCGAAACCCTGCTCCTGGATGCGGGCCAGCAGTTCCCCGAACATCTGCGTCATCGTCTCGCCCTTGAGGTCCTTCGGCCCCCGGAAGTGGGCGAGCACGATGTCGCCGGGCCGCAGCTTCTTGTCCGCCGCCTGGTACTGCATGTCGTGGATCTGCATCGACTCGCGCCAGAGCACGATCGCGCGCGGCCCGCACTGCTGCACCGAGGTGTTCAGCGCCGCGGTGCTGGCGCCGTCCCCGTACGGCGGGCGGAACAGCAACGGCGCGCTGCCGTACTGCTGGGTCAGCGCGGACTGGGCGTCGCAGATCTCGGACTTCTGCTTCTCCGGCGCGACCTTGCTCATCTGGGCGTGGTCCACGGTGTGGTTGTGGATGTGGTTGCCGAGCGCCTGGAGCGGCTTGAAGTAGCCGTAGTTCTCCTTGACGATGTCCCGGGTCAGGAACATCGAGATCGGCACCTTGAGGTCGGTCAGCATCTCGACGAACTTCGGGTCCTTCTCGGCGCCGTCGTCGATGGTGACGAAGACGACCTTGTCGGTGGTCCTCACCTCGCTGAACACCGGCACGGCACCGGTCCGTTCGAGCTTGACCGGCTTGTCCGCGGGCGCCGCGGGAGCGGGCGGCAACGGCTTGAGGTTCCACTTCGCCCAGGCCGCCGCGTCCCCGCCGGCGGGCGCCGCGGCCGGCGTCGGGCTCGCCGCGGGCGCCGTCCGCGGTGCGGTGGCCGCGGCCGCCGGCGTCGTGGCGGCCGTGGCCGCCGGCCCGGCGCCCGCACCGCCGCTGCCACAGCCGGTGGCGGCGGCCAGCAGGGCCAGCGCCCCCACCGCGTACGTCCTCGTCCTGCCCCGCCCGTGCCACTTCACCGCGCCGCGCTCCCCGGTACCGTCCAGCTGTTCCTCAGCTATGCACGGTAACGGTCAGCTGTTCGGTTCCAGGACGAGCTTGCGAACGGCTACTCCAGATGCTCGCTGACGAAGGACCAGCGGTGCACCGGACGGCCGATCAGCTCGGCGGGCGGCTCGGCGAGCGCCACCGGCTCCGCCGTCCACCAGGTGATCAGCAGCACGCGCTCGCCCGGCGCACCGAACAGCTCGGTGCGGACCAGGCCGGCCGAGCCGCGCAGCGCGGGCAGCGCGACCTCGCGGACCCAGCCGGACAGCTCGGCGCCGCGGCCGTCGGCGGCCCGCGCCTCCCACATCACGGCGGTGGTGGTCACCGCCCGCCGCCCAGTGCCTGGTACGCCTGGCCGTGCACGTCCGTGTGCGGGACGTGGACCTCGGTGACGGGCAGCGAGGAGTCGGCCGAGAGGTCGAAGGCCGAGGGCGCGCGGTCGCGCCAGACCATCTCGGACCCCAGCGCGGCGACCATCGCGCCGTTGTCGGTGCACAGGCCCGGACGCGGCACCCGCAGCCGGATGCCCGCCTTGTCGCAGCGCTGCTGGGCCATCTCGCGCAGCCGCGAGTTGGCCGCCACCCCGCCGCCGATCATCAGGTGGTCGACGCCGTTGTCCTTGCAGGCCCTGACCGCCTTGCGGGTCAGCACGTCGGTGACCGCCTCCTGGAACGAGGCCGCCACATCGGCGATCGGCACCTCCTCGCCGGCCCGGCGCCTGGCCTCCACCCAGCGGGCGACGGCGGTCTTCAGGCCGGAGAACGAGAAGTCGTACGCCGGGTCCTTCGGGCCGCTCAGACCGCGCGGGAAGGCGATCGCCTTGCGGTCGCCCTCGCGGGCGGTGCGGTCGACCACCGGGCCGCCGGGGAAGCCCAGGCCGAGCACCCGGGCGACCTTGTCGAAGGCCTCGCCGGCCGCGTCGTCGATGGTCGCGCCGAGCGGACGGACGTCGCTGGTGATGTCCTCGCTGAGCAGCAGCGAGGAGTGCCCGCCGGAGACCAGCAGGGCCATCGTCGGCGAGGGCAGGCGGCCGTGCTCCAACTGGTCCACGCAGATGTGCGAGGCCAGGTGGTTGACGCCGTAGAGCGGCTTGTCCAGCGCCCAGGCGTAGGCCTTGGCGGCGCTCACGCCGACCAGCAGCGCACCCGCCAGGCCCGGGCCGGCGGTGACGGCGATGCCGTCCAGGTCACTCGCCTTGATGCCGGCGGTGTCCAGCGCGCGCTGGATGGTCGGGACCATCGCCTCCAGGTGCGCGCGGCTGGCGATCTCGGGCACCACACCGCCGAACCGGGCGTGGTCGTTGACGCTGGAGGCCACCGCGTCGGCGAGCAGGGTGGTGCCGCGCACGATGCCGACGCCGGTCTCGTCGCAGGAGGTCTCGATGCCGAGGACGAGCGGTTCGTCAGCCATGGCGGTCTTCCTTCGGGTCCTTCGGGTCAGTACTGGGGTTGTCGAGACTGGGGTTGTCGAGGCGCATCACCAGCGCGTCGATGCCGGCCGGCTGGTAGTAGTTGCGCCGGATGCCGACCGGTTCGAAGCCGAAGCGCTCGTAGAGCCGCTGGGCGCGCGGGTTGTCCACCCGCACCTCCAGCAGCAGCTCGGCGCAGTCGCGCCGGGCGGCCTCCCGGATCAGGTCGGTGAGCAGCGCCGCGCCGAGGCCGGTGCCCTGGTGCCGCCGGTCGACGGCGATGGTCTGCACGTCGCCCTCGCCGGCCACCGCCATCAGCCCGGCGTAACCGACGATCGCGCCGTCGGCGGCGGTGGCGACCGTGTAGTGGCGGGTGCCACCGGGGTGGGCCTCGGCCAGCTCGGACCAGTACATCCCGGTGGACCAGGCGTCCTCGGGGAAGAGCTCCAGCTCCAGCTCCATCACCGGGGCGATGTCCCACCAGCGCATCGGGCGCAGGGCGGCGCCGCCGTTCGGGCCGGTCACGCCGTTCGGGCCGTTCGGGCCGGTCACGCCGGGAGCACCGCCTTGTAGCCGGCGGGCACCTGGGCGTCCGGGCGGCGCAGGTAGAGCGGCACGTTGGGCAGCAGCTCACGGCCGGCGGCCAGCTCGGCGGCCGCGAAGTCGGCCAGCGCGCCGGCCGAGACGTGCTCCGGCCCGTGCGCGCCCGGGAACGCCTCCGGGTACAGCAGCGCGCCGGCGCCGACGGCCCGCGGCTGCGGTGCCAGCTCGGCCGGGCGGTCCACGGCGGGGCCCTCGGTGCGGCGGCCGTCCGCGTCGTACGAGGCCCAGTAGACCTCCTTGCGCCGCGCGTCGGTCGCCACCGTGAACGGCTGCCCGGCGAGGCCCTCGGCGCGGGCCCGGTGGGCGATCGCGTCCAGGGTGCAGACGCCGTGCACCGGTACGCCCAGCGCGTGGCCGAGCGCGGCGGCGGTCACCAGACCGACCCGCAGACCCGTGTAGGGGCCGGGGCCGACACCCACCGCGATGCCGGTCAGCCGGTGCTTGTCGACGCCGGCCTCCCGCAGCACCCGGTCGATGGCGGGAAGGAGCAGCTCACCGTGGCGCCTGGCGTCGACCTGGTCGGTCTCGGCCAGGACGGCCGCGCCGTCGTGGACGGCGGCGGTGACGGCGGGGGTGGCGGTGTCGAACGCGAGCAGCAGCACGGGTCAAGGTTAGACCGGTCGGAGCCGTGGCCCACTGCCGGTCTTGGTCCGCCCGATCGACAAGGCGTCCGGGTTCGGAACACACGTCCTACGTGGTGCGGGTGCGGGCGAGTGGACCTGGCACGATGGGGCCGACGGATTTCGGGACGGCGGTGGGAGCGACACGTGGCGAAGATGGGTCCTGGAGTGGTGGTCACCGGGCTGACCCTGGGGGCCCTGGCGGTGGTGAGCCTGCTGGCCTTCCAGGCCAACGGCGCTCAGGACCGCGCGGGAGCCACCCGGCCGAGCGTGAGCACGACCGCCTCGTCGAGCGGGCCGTCCGCCTCGGCCACCCCGACCGCTTCGGCCACCCCGACCGTCCCGACACTGCCGGCCAGCTCGGGCAGCGGGCTGCGGGTCGTCTACTCGATCGGCGGTCACTACGTCTGGCTGGTCGATCCCAGGAAGAACCCGCAGGTGGTGGCCGCCTTCGCGGTCACCCCGGGCTCGGTGGAGCCGACCCCCGGCAGCTACCCGGTGTACAGCCGGACGCCCACCACCACCGGCACGGACGGCCGGCAGATCGAGCACGTGGTGCGCTTCGCCCAGCAGAACGGCGTGGTGTTCGGCTTCAGCGCGGCGGTGGACGGTGCCACCCCGACCGCCGACCCGAAGGCCAAGACCGGCGGCATCCGCAGCGGTCGACCCGAGGGTCAGCTGATCTGGGACTTCGCGCCGAACGGCACCAAGGTCGTCGTGGTCGCCTGAGGACGCGGACCTGGGGGGCGCGGCTTCCGGGCGCGTCCCGCTCAGGTGCGTGCGGTTCAGGTGTGCGCGGTTCGGGTGTGTGCGGGCCGGCCCCGGCGTCAGGCCGCGTGGCGGGTTTCGGCCACGGGCTCGGCGGGCGTCGCGCTCTCACGCCGCTCCGGCGGGGTGGAAACCGCCTCCGCGGCCGCACAGGCGGCCAGCAGGGCACGCATCGACCCGCCCTGAACGCTGCGGGCGGGCTCTCCGGCTCCGGTACCGCGCGGCGCGCGCTCCGGGGCGGGGGTGGTGCTCGACATGGCGCCTCCCTAGTTAGGCAGACCTAACCGCAGCGCCCATCCCATCACGCCCGGCACCCCGCCCGCAACACTTTCCCGACAGTCTGTCGGCATCGGTCGGCTCAGGCCAGCGCGGCCAGCTCCACCCCGGTCCAGCGCGGGCCGATCCCGGTCAGCAGCACCTGGCGCGGGTCCAGGTCGTCCCCGTCCGCCGCGCCGCCGATGGCACGCTCGATCCGAACCTCCAGCCGGTCCTCGGCGAGCCGCTCGACCTTGCCCTCGCCCCACTCGACCACCACCACCGACTCCGGCAGCGAGACGTCCAGGTCGAGGTCCTCCATCTCGTCCAGGTCCCCGCCCAGCCGGTACGCGTCCACGTGCACCAGTGCCGGGCCGCCGACCAGCGACGGGTGCACCCGGGCGATCACGAAGGTCGGCGAGGTGACCGCCCCGCGCACCTGGAGACCCTCCCCCAGGCCCCGGGTGAGCGTGGTCTTGCCCGCCCCGAGCTCGCCCGAGAGCAGCACCAGGTCCCCCGGCCGCAGCAACGCGGCCAGCTCCCGGCCGAGCCGGCCCATCCGCTCGGGAGTGGCGACGGTGAGAGTGGCGTGCGAGCCCATGCGCGTTTCAAGCCCTTCGGTCCGTACTGCGGCGCACCGACCGCCGGGCGCCTCCGCTACCGTGCCACATCCCCGCCCGCCCGTGCGCCGGGCCCGGCCCGGCCCGCAGGGCCCGGCTCTGCCGCCCCGACCGGCCGCCCGAGCCGGGCCCCGCTCCCGGACAGTTCCCAGGACAGCGCCGCGGTCCTCCTTCCGGCCCGTCACGCGGCCGGGCCCGCAGTGCCGTCACACACCAGTGGCCCGGGCCCTCTGCGCGAGGACCCGGGCCACCGGGCGGCTACTCCAACGCCCCCACCGAGGGCGGCAGCGGCGCCGCGCCGCGGTAGTCGACCGCCTGCTTGAGCAGGGCGGCCAGGCGCTGGTCGACGAGGTCGGGGCGTTCCAGCATCACCAGGTGCCCGGCGTCCTCCACCAGGAGCAGCTCGGCGCCGGGCAGTTGTTCGGCCATCGCCTCGCTGTGCGCGGGCGGGGTCAGCAGGTCCTTGGTACCGGCGAGCACCAGGGTGGGGATGCCCCGCAGGGCCGCCAGCGCGGCGGTCTTCTCGTGCGCGCCGAAGACCGGGTAGAACTCGGCCACCACGTCGATCGGGGTGGCGTCCAGCAGCTGTTCGGCGAACCGGACCACGCCCGGGTCGACGTCCTTCCCCCCGAAGGAGAACTTCCGGTAGAAGACGGCGCTGACGTCCGCGCCCAGTCGCCTGGTCGCCTCCACCAGCTCGACCTGACGGCCGAGCAGCTTCATCACCCCGGGCGCGACCTTCTTGAACAGCTTGGCGCCGACCGCCGGCAGACCGAGCGTCACGGCCTCCCAGTCCCCCGCCAGCGTGCCGATCAGCGCGACCCCGGCGACCCGCTCCCGGAACAGCTCCGGGTCCTGGTCGGCCAGCGCCATCACCGTCATGCCGCCCATCGAGTGGCCGACCAGGACGAGCGGACCGGTCGGCGCGACGGCCTCGATCACGGCCCTGAGGTCCCCGCCCAGCTGGTCGATGCTCGCGGGCTCACCGGCCAGGTACGAGCGGGAGCGCTCGGACCGGCCGTGGCTGCGCTGGTCCCAGAAGACCAGCCGCATGCCCTCGCGCAGCGCGGCCCGCTGGAAGTGCCAGCTGTCCTGGTTGAGGCAGTAGCCGTGGCAGAAGATCACGGTCAGCGGCTCGCGTCGGTCGACGGCGGCGGCTGCGGGGCCGAGGCCCGAGCGTCGCCCGGCCCGCACCAGCGCGCCGGAGCCGCCCAGCAGGCCGGGCAGGCCGCTCCGGTCGACCGGCTCCTCGCCGCCCCCGGCGCCGTCCCCCGCGCCGTCCCCCCGGCGGCGGACGAACCAGCCGCGGCGGCCGGGGCCGGCACCGGTTTCGCCGTCCGTCCCGTCCTCACCGCGCACCGGGGCTTCGGGGCGCCCCCGGACGGGCTCGGGCCAACCGGTGCCGTCCAGCTCGACGTACAGCTCGGTGCCGTCCGCGGCGGCCACCGTGCACGGACGCCCGCGCAACGAGCCGTACGGGGCGTTGGCGTCCAGCTCCGCGCGGGCCCGGCGACGGGTCGCCCGGCCGACGGTCAGTCGCTCGATCGCCACGCCGGCGGCCGCACCGGCCGCGACCACGCCGACCGAGATGCCGATCAGGCCGGCCCGGCTCACTCCGGAGGCCGCACCCGCCGCCTTGGCCACCGCCGCGACCGGCCCGGAGCCGGCCTCCTCGCTCATGCGGCCGGGCCCTCGGCGACTGCACCGAGGTAGCGGCGCGGCACCCGGGCACCGATCCGGGTCACGATCTCGTAGGAGATGGTGCCGCAGGCCCGGCCCCAGTCCTCGGCGGTCGGCTCGCCCTGCTCGCCGTTGCCGAACAGCAGCACCTCGTCACCGACCGCGGGGGTGTCCCCACCGAGGTCGACGACGAACTGGTCCATCGCGACCCGGCCGGCCACCGTGCGCCACTTGCCCGCGATCTGCACCGGGCCGGTGCCGCTGGCGTGCCGGGGGACGCCGTCGCTGTAGCCGACCGGGACCAGGCCCAGGGTGGTCGGGCCCGGCGTGGTGTAGTGGTGGCCGTAGCTGACGCCGTGCCCACCGGGGACGTGCTTGACCAGTGCCAGGCGGGCGGTCAGCGCCATCACCGGGCGCAGCCCGAAGTCGGCCGGCGAGCCGACCTCCGGGACGGGCGAGAGCCCGTACATCGCCAGACCGGTACGGACCATGTCGTAGTGCGACTGCGGGAGCAGCAGGGTGGCCGGCGAGTTGGCGAGGTGGCGGACCGCAGGGCGCAGCCCGGCCGCCTCGGCATACGCGAGCGCCTCGCGGAACGCGTCCAGCTGGGCCTGGATGGAGGGGTGGCCCGGCTCGTCGGCCGCCGCGAAGTGCGACCAGACGCCGACCACCGCGAGCAGGCCCTCGGACTCGGCACGGCGGGCCGCGGCGACCAGCTCGGGCCAGTCGTGCGGCTGGCAGCCGTTGCGGCCGAGGCCGGTGTCGGCCTTCAGGTGCACCCGGGCCGGGACGCCGGTCGCCCGGACGGCGGCGAGCAGCTCGTCCAGTGCCCACTGGGCGCTGACGGAGACGTCGACGTCGGCGAGCAGCGCCTCGCGCCAGGGGCCGCCCGGTGTCCAGAGCCAGCAGAGGATGCGGGCCTGGTCGGGGCGGATCCCGGCGGCGCGCAGGGCCAGCGCCTCCTGCGGGAGCGCCGTGCCCAGCCACCCGATGCCTGCGGCGACCGCCTCGCGGGCACAGCGGACCGCGCCGTGGCCGTAGGCGTCCGCCTTGACCGTGGCCATCACCGTGGCGGCGCCGACGCGCTCGCGCAGCGCGGCGAGGTTGCCGCGCAGGGCGGCCAGATCGATGGTCGCCTCGGCCCGTACGCCGTCGGTGAGGGTGGCCGTGCCGGTCGTGTTCGCAGTTGTCATCAGGGTCAGTCTCCCAGACGTCTCATGGTCCTCGCCGAACGGCCCGTCGGCGCGGCGGACCGGCGCCCACCCGCCGACCAGCCCGTACACCCCACCACCTCGTCCCGGACGCCCCCGAAGCACCACCGGTTCCCGGGAGCGGAAGGGAGGAGAGGAGGAGGGGGTGGAGGGGAGGAGGAGGGGACGGGGCAAAGGAGCGGGCGCAACGCGCGAAGCACACCGGCCGGCCGAACCGCCCTCTGCCCGATGCCCGCGCCCGTGCCCGTGCCCGCACGAGAAGTCGCCCCAGCCGACTTCCCACTCCCGCGCCCGCTACCGCCCCGAGACCCGCCCGGCATCCAACCCAACCGAATATGTAGACCGGTCTACCTCTCAACCCAGCTCGCAGCACCCCCGAGCACCGCTCCGGCATCGGCCCTCAACACCGCCCCGCACGAGAAGTCGGCCCACCCGACTTCCCACTCCACCAGGCGAAGACCCGCCGCCAACCCCCTCCCCACCGGGCGCATCCGGGCGATGAATATGTAGACCGGTCTACCTCTTCAGCCGTCCCCACCCGCCACCCCGCACAGGAAGTCGACCCATCCGACTTCCCAGTCCCGCCCCACCATCTCCCCGCGACCCGCCCGCCACCCCGCCCGCGAAATATGTAGACCGGTCTACAGTCCGGCCCCCAACCCGCAGCACCGCCCCCTGCACCGCCTTGCGCGAGAAGTCGACCCACCCGACTGCCCACTCCACCCAATCGGGCCCACCCCCACACTATGTAGACCGGTCGGTCTATTCCTCCGCAACAACCTCCGCTGAAGCCCGCACATCGCGCCAGACCGCCGGCAGGGCGGCAGCCACCTGCAGCGCCGTGACCGGAGCACCCGCCACACCCACCGCACCCGCACCCGCACCCGCACCCGCCACTGCACCCGCACCCGCCGCGTGGCGGCCGGCCAGGCCGTGCAGGTAGGCGGCCACCGAGGCAGCGTCCAGCACGGGCAGCCCCGTGGCCAGCAGGGAGCCGGCGAGCCCGGCGAGCACGTCGCCGCTCCCGGCCGTCGCCAGCCACGACGTCCCGGTCGGATTGACCCGCACCGCGCCCCCCGGGTCGGCGATCACCGTGGTGGAGCCCTTCAGCAGCACCGTCGCCCGATACGCGACAGCGAGCCGGCGCGCGGTGGCCAGCCGGGCGGCGGCCAGGTCGTCGGCGGCCGGCGGTGCACTGCCCCCCGCCCCCGCCAGCAGCCGGGCCGCCTCCCCGGTGTGCGGGGTGAGCAGCGTGGGCGCGGTCCGCCCGGCCAGGGCCTGCGGGCCGAGCCGGCCCAGTTCGGTGAGCCCGTCCGCGTCCACCAGGACGGGCACGTCGCTCGCCAGCGCCTCGCCGAGCGCCTGCCGGGCCCCCTCCCCGCCGCCCGGGCCGACCACCCAGGCCTGCACCCGCCCGGCTCCGGCCGGCCCGCCCTCGGTGACCAGGGCCTCCGGGAACCGTCGCACCACCTCCTCGGCCGCCGTGCCGACGTACCGCACCGCGCCCGCCCCGCCGTGCAGCGCGCCGGCGACCGCCAGCAGGGCCGCCCCCGGGTACGTCGCCGAGCCGGCCGCCACCCCGACCACGCCGCGCCGGTACTTGTCGCTCTCCGTTCCCGGGACCGGCAGCAGCGCCGCCACCTCGGCGTGCTGCAGGGCCTCCACCTCGGCCGGCGGCAGGTCCAGCCCGATCCCCACCAGCTGCACCGCACCGGCGTACGAGGCGCCCGGGTCGATCAGCAGCCCCGGCTTGTACGTGCCGAAGCAGACCGTGACGTCCGCCCGTAGCGCCGGACCCGTCACCTCGCCGGTGTCGGCGTCCACCCCGCTGGGCACGTCCACCGCCACCACCACGCCGCGCCGCCCGGCCCGCGCGTACGGCTCCGCCTCCGGGCGCAGCCCGCCCCGCCCGCCGATCCCGACGATGCCGTCCAGCACCAGGTCGGCGCGCGAGAAGTCGGCCATGCCGACTTCCTGTTCCAGCACCACCCGGCCGCGCGCCGCCCGCAGCGCCGCCAGCCCGTCCGCGTGGGCGCGCCCGGGCGCGAGCAGCACCGCCGTCACCCGCGCGCCGCGCCGGGCCAGCGCCGCGCCGGCGTACAGCGCGTCACCCCCGTTGTCACCGCTGCCCGCGAGCACCACGACCCGGCTGCCGTACACCCGGCCGCGACGGCGCGTCAGCAGTCGGGCGCAGGTGGCGGCGAGGCCTGCGGCGGCCCGTTGCATCAGGGTGCCCTCGGGCAGTCGGGCCATCAGTTCGGCCTCGGCGGCCCGGACCTGTTCGACACGGTGAGCGCGGCGCATGCAAAAGCCCTAACCCTCGGCGATGACTACCGCCGACGCTACGCCCGCATCGTGGCTGAGCGACACGTGCCACGAGACGACTCCCAGCTCCGCCGCCCGCGCGGCGACCGTCCCGCACACCCGCAGCACCGGCCGGCCCGAGTCGGCGCTCACCACCTCGGCGTCCCCCCAGCGCAACCCGCCCGGCGCGCCGAGCGCCTTGGCCAGCGCCTCCTTCGCCGCGAACCGCGCCGCCAACGAGGCCGCACCCCGCCGTTCCCCCGACGGCAAGCGCAGCTCCCCCGGCGTGAACAGTCGCTCCGCCAGCCCGGGCGTGCGCTCCAGCGCGGCCGCGAACCGGTCGATCCCTGCCACGTCGATCCCGACCCCGATGATCACGGGCTGCTCCTCCGACTTTGCGGGACACTTTCGAGTGACAACCACTTCGATCCCCCACCGGTGTCGGTCCGTACGCCTACCGTGTCGCCCACGAGGCAGGCAAGAGAGGGACCAGCAGGAGGGAGAAGGGCCATGGCCGCCATGCCGGCAATCGAGCACCCGCTGCCGCAGCAGGACGTACTCCAGGCATTCCTGGCGCTGGACACGCCGCCGGGCTTCAAGGCCGAGTTGATCGAAGGAGAGATCGTCGTGACGCCGCCGCCGGACGGATCGCACGAGACCGCGTTCTCGCTGCTCGCCAGGCAGTTCTTTCGCAAGGCCGCAGTCGACGTCGATCTCTCGCCCAACAAGGGGCTGATCACGCCGAGGGGCCGGTACATCCCGGACGGCACCGTCAGCCCGGTCGGGCACTTCGAGAACGCGGGTTCCTGGGCTCCGACGACAGGGGTCCTGCTCGTCTTCGAGGTGACGTCCACCAACCCGCACAAGGACCGCGGGCCCAAGCGCCACGGCTATGCCGCGGCGGGTATCCCCTGCTACCTGCTGGTCGACCGCGGCGAGGGCAAGGTGACGCTGTTCACCGCCCCACAGGGCGAGGACTACATCACCCGTAGCCAGGTCGAGTTCGGCAAGCCCCTCGACATCCCCGCCCCGTTCTCGTTCACGCTCGACACGGCGCCCCTGCGGTAGGACGCAGCCACCGCAGGGGCACCGGCCGGCCGGGGTACTACTCGACCGTGACCGACTTCGCCAGGTTGCGCGGCTGGTCGACCTCGTGGCCCTTGGCCGTGGCCAGCTCGCAGGCGAAGACCTGCAGCGGCACGGTGGAGACCAGCGGCTGCAGCAGGGTCGGCGTCACCGGGATGCGGATCAAGTGGTCCGCGTACGGGACGACCGCCTCGTCGCCCTCCTCCGCGATGACGATGGTGCGCGCACCGCGGGCCCGGATCTCCTGGATGTTGGAGACGATCTTGTCGTGCAGGATCGACCGCCCGCGCGGCGACGGCACGACCACCACGACCGGCAGCCCCTCCTCGATCAGCGCGATCGGCCCGTGCTTCAGCTCGCCCGCCGCGAAGCCCTCGGCGTGCATGTACGCCAGCTCCTTGAGCTTGAGCGCGCCCTCCAGGGCCACCGGGAAGCCGACGTGCCGGCCGAGGAACAGCACCGAGGTGGCGTCCGCCAGCGAGCGGGCCAGCTCACGCACCGGCTCCATGGTCTCCAGCACCTGCTCGACCTGCCGGGGCGCGTCGCCGAGCTCCTTGATGACGGCGAAGATCTCGTCGCCCCACTTGGTGCCGCGCACCTGGCCCAGGTAGAGCGCGACCAGGTAGCAGGCCACCAGCTGGGTCAGGAACGCCTTGGTGGAGGCGACCGCCACCTCCGGACCGGCGTGCGTGTAGAGCACCGCGTCCGACTCGCGCGGGATGGTCGAGCCGTTGGTGTTGCAGATCGCCAGCACCTTGGCGCCCTGCTCGCGCGCGTGCCGCAGCGCCATCAGGGTGTCCATGGTCTCGCCGGACTGCGAGATGGCGATGACCAGCGTGCCCGGGCCCATGATCGGGTCGCGGTAGCGGAACTCCGAGGCGACCTCGACCTCGCACGGGATCCGGGTCCAGTGCTCGATCGCGTACTTGGCGATCATGCCGGCGTGGAAGGCCGTGCCGCAGGCGACGATGACGACCTTGTCCACCGACCGCAGGTCGGCGTCGGAGATCCGCAGCTCGTCGAGGGTGAGCCGGCCGTCGGTGCCGATCCGGCCGAGGAGGGTGTCGGCGACGGCCTTCGGCTGCTCGGCGATCTCCTTGAGCATGAAGTAGTCGTAGCCGCCCTTCTCGGCGGCCGAGGCGTCCCAGTCGACGTGGTACTCGCGCACGTCCGCCGGGCTGCCGTCGAAGTTGGTCACCGTGACGCCTTCGCGGCGCAGCTCGACGACCTGGTCCTGCCCGAGCTCGATCGCCTCACGGGTGTGGGCGATGAACGCGGCCACGTCCGAGGCGAGGAAGTTCTCGCCCTCGCCGCGCCCGACCACCAGCGGCGAGTTGCGCCGCGCGCCGACCACGACGTCCGGCGCGTCGGCGTGCACGGCGACGAGGGTGAAGGCGCCGTCCAGCCGGCGGCAGACGATCCGCATGGCCTCCGCGAGGTCACCCTCGTACACCTCGGCCAGCAGGTGCGCGACGACCTCGGTGTCGGTCTCCGAGCGCAGCGTGTGGCCGCGCTCGGCCAGCTCCGCCCGCAGCTGGGCGAAGTTCTCGATGATGCCGTTGTGGACCACGGCCACCCGGACTGCGTCGTCCAGGTGAGGGTGGGCATTGGCGTCCGTCGGGCCGCCGTGGGTGGCCCAGCGGGTGTGACCGATGCCGGTGGTGCCGCCGGGAAGAGGGGTCTCGGCGAGCGACTTCTCCAGGTTGGCGAGCTTGCCGGCCCGCTTGTCGGTGGCCAGGCTCCACTGCCCGTCGGAGCCCTGCACCTGCACCGCGACACCGGCCGAGTCGTAGCCCCGGTACTCCAGTCGCTGCAGGCCTGCGATTACTACATCCAGAGCGGGCTGAGAGCCCACGTATCCAACGATTCCGCACATGCGTGCCAGCATAAGGGCGCCCAAGACGCCCCATTCGCACGCTTCGCCCACTGCGCGTGACCGACACCACAGCCACCGTGAACGCCGCTACGGCCCACAATGGAGCACGTGCTGACCGAACTCTGTACGCGGGGCGCCGCCACGCCCGGCCCGTCGCCGTCGCCCTACGTGGACCTCAGCCGGGCCGAGTGGAGCGCGCTGCGCGAGCGTACGCCGCTGCCGCTGACCGCTGAGGAGGTGGAACGGCTGCGCGGCCTCGGTACCGCCCTCGACCTGGACGAGGTCCGTGACGTCTACCTGCCGCTGTCCCGCCTGCTGAACCTCTACATCCACGCCACGCACGATCTGCGCGGCGCGCTGGGCACCTTCCTGGACACCCCGGACACCGAGCGCACCCGCACGCCGTTCATCATCGGCGTGGCCGGCTCGGTCGCCGTCGGCAAGTCCACCACCGCGCGCCTGCTGCAGGCGCTGCTGGCCCGCTGGCCCGAGCACCCCCGGGTCGAACTGGTCACCACCGACGGCTTCCTGCTGCCCAACGCCGAGCTGCGCCGGCGGGGCCTGATGGCCCGCAAGGGCTTCCCGGAGTCCTACGACCGCCGCGCGCTGATGCGCTTCGTGGCGGACGTGAAGGCCGGCAAGGAGCTCGTCACCGCCCCCGTCTACTCGCACCTGGTGTACGACATCGTGCCCGGCGAGCGGCTCACCGTGGAGCGCCCGGACATCCTCATCGTCGAGGGCCTGAACGTGCTCCAGCCGGCCCTGCCCGGCACGGACGGCCGGACCAGGCTCGCGGTGGCCGACTACTTCGACTTCTCGATCTACGTCGACGCCCGCACCGACGACATCGAGAGCTGGTACCTGGACCGCTTCCGCAAGCTGCGGCAGACCGCCTTCCAGGACCCGAACTCCTACTTCCGCCGCTTCACCGAGGTGCCGGAGGAGGAGGCGATGGAGTACGGCCGCCAGGTCTGGCGCACCATCAACAAGCCCAACCTGCTGGAGAACGTGCTGCCCACCCGGGGCCGCGCCACCCTGATCCTGCAGAAGGGCCAGGACCACAAGGTCCGCCGCGCGCTGCTGCGCAAACTCTGAACGCCCCGACACGCCGCAGGGCCCCCGCCGTACGAGACGGCGGGGGCCCTGTGCGGTGAGCGGGCGTCAGCCCAGGTGCGTACGGACCGCTTCGGCCAGCCGCTCGGCGACGGCCTTGGCCTGCACCTGGTCGGCGGCCTCGACCATCACCCGGACCAGCGGCTCGGTGCCCGAGGAGCGCAGCAGCACCCGGCCGGTGGAGCCCAGCTCGGCCTCGGCCTCGGCGACCGCCGCGGCCAGCTCCGGGCTGGTGTTCACCCGGCTCTTGTCCACGCCCTTGACGTTGATCAGCAGCTGCGGCAGGCGGATCATCACGGCGGCCAGGTCGGCCAGCGGCTGCTTGGTGGCGGCCAGCCGGGCGCCCAGCATGAGGCCGGTCAGGGTGCCGTCGCCGGTGGTGGCGTGGTCCAGCAGGATGACGTGGCCGGACTGCTCGCCGCCGAGCGCGAAGCCGTGCTCCTTCATCGCCTCCAGCACGTACCGGTCGCCGACCGCGGTCTGCACCAGCTCCACGCCCTCGCGCTCCATCGCCAGCTTGAAGCCCAGGTTGGACATCACGGTGGCGACGGCCGTGTTGCGGCGCAGGGTGCCGGCCTCCTTCATGGCGACGGCCAGGATCGCGATGATCTGGTCGCCGTCGACCTCGTTGCCGTCCGCGTCGGCGGCCAGGCAGCGGTCGGCGTCGCCGTCGAGCGCGATGCCGAGGTCGGCCCGGTACTCCTTCATCGCGGCGCGCAGCCGGTCCAGGTGGGTGGAGCCGACGCCGTCGTTGATGTTGAGACCGGTGGGCTCGGCCCCCAGGGTGTGGACGACCTCGGCGCCGGCCCGGGCGAACGCCTCGGGCGCGACGTAGGCGGCCGCGCCGTGCGCGCCGTCGATGACGACCCGGATACCGTCCAGGCGGTTGGGCAGCACGCCGATCAGGTGCGCGACGTACTTGTCGAAGCCCTCGGTGTACTCGCGGACGCGGCCGACGGCCTCACCGGTCGGGCGCTTCCACGCCTCGCCGCCGACGGTGTGGGTGCGGTAGTGCGCCTCGATGGCGTCCTCGATGCGGTCGTCCAGCTTGTGGCCGCCCCGGGCGAGGAACTTGATGCCGTTGTCCGGCATGGCGTTGTGGCTGGCGGAGAGCATCACGCCGAAGTCGGCGCCGAGGGCGCCGGTGAGGTAGGCCACCGCCGGGGTGGGCAGCACGCCGACCCGCAGCACGTCGACGCCCGCACTGGCCAGGCCGGCGATGACCGCGGCCTCCAGGAACTCGCCCGAGGCGCGCGGGTCGCGGCCGACCACCGCGACCGGCCGGTGGCCGTCGAAGGCCCCCGCCTCACCGAGAACGTGCGCCGCCGCGACGGACAGCCCGAGCGCGAGCTCCGCCGTCAGCCCCTGGTTGGCCACACCGCGTACGCCGTCCGTACCGAAGAGTCGTCCCACTGTCCCGTCCTCCATCACCGCTGCTGGCAGGTAAAACCCGGCAGTCCATTCGATCGAATCCCAGGCCTGCGCACCATGGCCGGGGAGCACGACGCCCCGGAGTACACGGGGTACTCCGGGGCGTGAGAGCGCAACCAGGGGCGTGCACCACCAGGGCGGCACACCCCTCGGGCGCGACTAGCGCTTGCTGTACTGCGGGGCCTTACGGGCCTTCTTCAGACCGGCCTTCTTGCGCTCGACGGCACGGGCGTCACGCATCAGGAAGCCGGCCTTCTTGAGGGCGGCGCGGTTGTTGTCCACGTCGGCCTCGTTCAGGGCGCGGGCCACACCGAGGCGCAGCGCGTAGGCCTGACCGGAGGTGCCGCCACCCGAGATGCGGGCGACGACGTCGTAGCGACCGTCGAGCTCCAGCAGCTTGAAGGGCTCGTTCACGGTCTGCTGGTGCACCTTGTTGGGGAAGTAGTTCTCCAGGGTGCGACCGTTGATCTTCCACACGCCGGTGCCCGGGACGATGCGCACGCGGGCGATCGCCTCCTTGCGGCGGCCAAGGCCGGCGCCGGGGATGGCCTCGCCGAAGCGGCCGGCCAGCGACTCGGAGGTGTAGCTCTCCTCGGAGGTGTACTCGCCCTCGACGACGGTCTCGTCGAACTCGACCTCAAGGGTTTCAGTGGTCTCGGCCACGGTGTTCCTCAGCTCTTTTCAGTGTTGGGGGGCTAGGTGGCCGGAGTTACTGCGCGACCTGGGTGATCTCGAACGGCACCGGCTGCTGGGCAGCGTGGGGGTGCTGGTCGCCCGAGTAGACCTTCAGCTTCGAGAGCATCTGGCGACCCAGGGTGTTCTTGGGGATCATGCCCTTGATGGCCTTCTCGACGGCCTTCTCCGGGTTGTTCGCCAGGAGGTCGTCGTAGCGGACCGAGCGGAGACCGCCCGGGAAACCGCTGTGGCGGTACGCCAGCTTCTGGGTCTTCTTGTTACCCGACAGGTGCACCTTGTCCGCGTTGATGATGATGACGAAGTCACCGGTGTCAACGTGCGGCGCGTAGATCGCCTTGTGCTTACCCCGGAGGATGTTGGCGGCCTGGGAGGCCAGGCGGCCGAGCACGACGTCGGTCGCGTCGATGACGTGCCACTGACGCTGGACGTCGCCGGGCTTGGGGCTGTACGTACGCACGGTCGTAGCCTCTGCTTTTCAGTGAGTGAGTCCTGACAGGAGCACCCGGTCGAGCGCATCAGCCTGGCCGCCTTGGACGCAATTCAAGGGGGGCCGCTGGGTCGTCGACCTGATATCTCCGGCGTACCGACCTCTCACGTGAGATAGAGCGAGCCAATACGCACAACAAGCACCCAGCCTACTGGGCGCGCCGGGGTGGGTCAAAATCCGCCCGGCCCGGCCGGGCCGGAAAGCGGCCCGGACGGCCCCGTCCGGCGCTCGCGCCGGAGCCGGGCGTGGGCCCGATCAGCGCTCGCGCTCGACCCTGGTGACGTCCCAGACCGGGTCCGCGGACTCGTAGACGCGGCCGTCCGCACCGAACACCAGGAAGCGGTCGAAGGTCTTGGCGAACCAGCGGTCGTGCGTGACGCACAACACGGTGCCGTCGAAGGCCTCCAGGCCGGCCTGCAGCGCCTCGGCGCTCTCCAGGTCCAGGTTGTCGGTCGGCTCGTCGAGCAACAGCGCCGTCACCCCGTCGAGTTCGAGCTTGAGGATCATCAGCCGGGCCTGCTGACCACCGGACAGCGACTCGAACTTCTGCTCCTCCTGGCGGTCCAGCTCGTAGCGGCGCAGCGCCCCCATCGCGGCGCCGCGGCTGAGCGCGTGCTCCTCCTCGACGATCGAGCGCACCGTGCGGCCGAACAGCTCCGGGTGGGCGTGGGTCTGCCGGAAGTGGCCGGGCACGACGCGGGCGCCGAGCTTCCACTGGCCGTTGTGGGCGACCGTGCCGTCGCCGGCGAGCAGCCGCAGGAAGTGCGACTTGCCCGAGCCGTTGGAGCCCAGCACGCCGATCCGCTCGCCGTAGAAGACCTCCAGGTCGAACGGCTTCATCAGGCCGGTGAGCTCCAGCTGCTCCATGGTGAAGGCCCGGACGCCCGTCCGGCCGCCCTTGAGCCGCATGGTGATGTTCTGCTCGCGCGGCGGCTCCTCCGGGCGGCCCGCCTCCTCGAACTTCTTCAGCCGGGTCTGTGCGGCGGCGTAGCGGGTGGCCAGCGCGTGGCTGACCGAGGCCGCCTGGCGCAGGGTGACCACAAGCTTCTTGAGCTTGGCGTGTTCCTCGTCCCAGCGCCGGCCGAGCTCCTCGAACCGGGCGAAGCGGTCCTTGCGGGCCTCGTGGAAGGAGTCGAAGCCGCCGCCGTGCACCCAGACGCTGCTGCCGGCCGCGCCGGACTCGACGCTGATGATCTTCTCGGCGGTGCGGGAGAGCAGCTCGCGGTCGTGCGAGATGTAGAGCACGGTCTTGGAGGTGGACTTGATCGCCTCCTCCAGCCAGCGCTTGCCGGGCACGTCCAGGTAGTTGTCCGGCTCGTCCAGCAGCAGCACCTCTTCGGGGCCGCGGAGCAGCGCCTCCAGCACGAGGCGCTTCTGCTCGCCGCCGGAGAGGGTGTTCAGCCCGCGCCACTGGGCCTTGTCGAAGGGCATCCCGAGGGCGGCCGTGGTGCAGACGTCCCAGTCGGTCTCGTAGTCGTAGCCGCCGACGTCCGCCCAGTCGGAGAGCGCCTGGGCGTAGGCCATCTGCGTCTTCTCGTCGTCCTGGGCGATCATCGCCAGCTCGGCGGCGTCGACCGCGCGGGCCGCGACGGCGATCCGCTCGGGGGCCACCGAGACCAGCAGGTCGCGGACGGAGGCGTCGGCGGGCAGCGGGGCGGGGCCCTGCCGGTCCTCGTCCTCCTGCTTGGCCTCGCGGCCGGTGGTACCGACGAACTGGCGCATCACACCGAGGCCGCCGCTGATCGTCACCGAGCCGCCGTGCGGCTGGAGGTCGCCCGCGATCATGCGCAGCAGCGTGGTCTTGCCGGCTCCGTTGGCGCCCACCAGCGCGACCGCGGTGCCCTCGCCGACCCGGAAGGACGCGTCGTCGAACAGCACCCGCCCGTCCGGCAGGTAGTACTCAAGGTGCGAAATCTCGACGTGTCCCATGCGGACGATTCTCCCAAGCCGCCGCCCAGGACCAAAACGGATTACCCGACGGTCGGCTGCCCCGGCAGCGTCCTGACCCGGCGGGCCAGCCGGCTGCGCTCGGCGAGCTGGTCGTCCGCCGGGTAGCCGACCTCCTCCAGCGTCAGCCCGTACGGCCGGATCACGTTGACCGCGGAGTTGCGCACCCCGCCGGCCAGCACCTCGCCGGGGAACTCCACCGGCCGGTGCCCGTCGCCGACCAGCAGCATCGCGCCGACCAGGGCCCGCACCATGTTGTGGCAGAAGGCGTCGGCGCGGACGGTGGCGACCGCCAGCGTGCCCTCCTGGGAGGCGTAGGAGTCGACCGGGACGCGGTCCCAGCGCAGCTCCAGCAGGGTGCGGATGGTCGTCGCACCCTCGCGCTTCTTGCAGTACGCGGCGAAGTCGTGCTCCCCCAGCAGCAGCGCGGCGGCCGCGTTCATCCGCTCGACGTCCAGCGGCCGGTCGTGCCAGAGCACGTGGCCGCGCAGCAGCGGGTCCACTCCGCCGGGGTGGTCGGCGACCCGGTAGGCGTAGCGGCGCCAGATCGCGGAGAAGCGGGCGTCGAAGCCGGCCGGCGCCTCGCCGAGGCGGTAGATCCGCACGTCCCCGGGCAGTCGTCCGGCCAGCCGGCGCAGCAGCTTCTCGCGGTGCTCGGCCCACAGCTCGGCCGGCAGGTCGACGTGGGCGACCTGGCCCCGCGCGTGCACGCCGGCGTCGGTCCGTCCGGCGACCGTCAGCGGGTGGAGCTCCGAGCTGCGGGTGACGATCTGCAGCGCGGTCTCGATCTCCTCCTGCACCGTGCGGCGCCCGCCGCGCTGGCGGGCCCAGCCGGAGAACTCCGCGCCGTGGTAGGCGAGGTCGAGCCGGACCCGGACGAACCCGTCCGCCGGGCCGTCCTTCGCCGGCGGACGCTCGGCGCAATCGTTGACCACTGCTTCACTCCAGACAGAAGGAACGGGCCCGCTCCCCCACGGAATGGGAGAGCGGGCCCGCACTGCACCCAAGGGTGTCAGGCCTGCTCGGCCTCGGCCTCGTCGGCCTTGGTGTCCTCGACCTTGGTCTCCTCGACCTTGGCCTCGGCCTCCTTGACGGCGCGCTTGGTGGCGCCCTCGGCCTCGCCGACGGCGGTCTGCGCGACGGTCAGCGCCTCGACCAGCTCGATCACGGCCATCGGGGCGTTGTCGCCACGACGGCCACCGATCTTGGTGATGCGGGTGTAGCCACCCGGGCGGTTCTCGTAGCGCGGCGCGATCTCGGTGAAGAGGGTGTGCAGCACGGAGATGTCGGTGATCGTCTTGCGAACCAGACGACGGTTGTGGATGTCGCCCTTCTTCGCCTTGGTGATCAGCTTCTCCGCCAGCGGGCGCATCCGACGGGCCTTGGCCTCGGTCGTGGTGATGCGGCCGTACTGGAACAGCTCCCGGCACAGACCGGCGAGCAGCAGCGGCTCGTGGTGCGGGCCGCCGCCGAGGCGGGCACCCTTGGTGGGACGCGGCATGGAATTACTCCTTGGATCTCCGACTGCGGCCGTACCAGGTACCGCAGCGGGCGGACGGACACGGTGTCCGTACGACTTTCATGATGGTGGGGGCGGCTCCGGGGAACCGCCCCCGCCAGCAAAACGGGGGTCCGGGGGAACTCCCCCGGATCAAGCTCAGTACTGCTCGGTCTCCGCGTAACCCGCGTCGTCCAGGTCGTCGGCGCCGAAGGCGTCGGCGGCGGCGGTCGGGTCGAACCCGGGCGGGCTGTCCTTGAGGGCCAGGCCCATGCCGGCCAGCTTCGCCTTGACCTCGTCGATCGACTTCGCACCGAAGTTGCGGATGTCGAGCAGGTCGGCCTCGGAGCGGGCGACGAGCTCACCCACGGTGTGGATGCCCTCGCGCTTGAGGCAGTTGTACGACCGAACGGTGAGCTCGAGCTCCTCGATCGGCAGCGCCAGGTCGGCGGCCAGGGCGGCGTCCGTCGGGGACGGGCCCATGTCGATGCCCTCGGCGTCGATGTTCAGCTCGCGGGCGAGACCGAACAGCTCGACCAGGGTCTTGCCGGCCGAGGCCATGGCGTCACGCGGGCGCATGGCGGGCTTGGTCTCGACGTCGACGATCAGCTTGTCGAAGTCGGTCCGCTGCTCGACACGGGTGGCCTCGACCTTGTAGGTGACCTTCAGCACGGGGCTGTAGATCGAGTCGACCGGGATGCGGCCGATCTCCTGGCCGGAAGCCTTGTTCTGCACGGCGGAGACGTAGCCGCGACCGCGCTCGACGGTCAGCTCCATCTCCAGCTTGCCCTTGCCGTTCAGCGTGGCGAGGACCAGCTCGGGGTTGTGCACCTCGACACCGGCCGGCGGCGCGATGTCGGCGGCGGTGACCACACCCGGGCCCTGCTTGCGCAGGTACATCACGACCGGCTCGTCGTGCTCCGAGGAGACGACCAGCTGCTTGATGTTGAGGATGAGGTCGGTGACGTCCTCCTTGACGCCCGGCACGGTGGTGAACTCGTGCAGGACGCCGTCGACCCGGATGCTGGTGACAGCGGCGCCGGGGATCGAGGAGAGGAGCGTGCGGCGAAGGGAGTTGCCGAGGGTGTAGCCGAAGCCCGGCTCCAGCGGCTCGATCACGAACCGCGAGCGGAATTCGTCGACGACCTCTTCGGTCAGCGAGGGGCGCTGAGCGATCAGCATGTTCAGATCCTCCAGTTGTCTTCGGCACCCACTATTTGATGCCGAACAGAACCAGCGTACGGGGTCCCGCTAGAAACAGGACCCCGTACGTGGTTTAAAGCAACACCGATGCCCGAAGGCGCTGCGTCAGACGCGGCGGCGCTTCGGCGGACGGCAGCCGTTGTGCGGGGTGGGGGTGACGTCCTGGATCGAGCCGACCTCCAGGCCGGTGGCCTGGAGCGAACGGATCGCGGTCTCGCGGCCGGAGCCCGGACCCTTCACGAAGACGTCAACCTTGCGCATGCCGTGCTCCTGCGCGCGACGGGCAGCGGCCTCGGCGGCCATCTGCGCGGCGAACGGGGTGGACTTGCGCGAGCCCTTGAAGCCGACATGGCCGGCAGAGGCCCAGGAGATCACGTTGCCCGCGGGGTCGGTGATCGAAACGATGGTGTTGTTGAACGTGCTCTTGATGTGCGCGTGGCCGTGAGCGACGTTCTTCTTTTCCTTGCGGCGGATCTTCTTCGCGCCGGCAGCCTGACGACCCTTGGGGGGCATAAGTCTGTTCTCCTACTGAGGTGGTCGGTCCGCTGACCCGCGGGCCGGAGGGATGTCCGGTGACGGGACGGACTACTTCTTGCCCGGCTTCTTCTTGCCGGCGATCGCGCGACGCGGGCCCTTGCGGGTACGCGCGTTGGTGTGGGTGCGCTGACCGCGGACCGGCAGGCCACGGCGGTGACGCAGACCCTCGTAGCAGCCGATCTCGACCTTGCGGCGGATGTCGGCGGCCACCTCACGGCGGAGGTCACCCTCGACCGTGAAGTTGGCGTCGATGTACTGACCCAGCTTGACGAGGTCTTCCTCGGAGATGTCGCGAACGCGGACATCCGGGTTGACGCCGGTCTCGGCGAGGGTGTGCTGGGCGCGGGTACGACCGATGCCGTACACGTACGTAAGGGCGATCTCGATCCGCTTCTCACGGGGGAGATCAACGCCGGCGAGGCGTGCCATTCATGGCTCCTGTGTTTCTTCAGAGGTCTTGCGTGCTGCCTACTCCGACACCTCACGGTGTGGGAGCCCCGGCCTCTGACCGGGGGTGGCAGTCCGTCCCGCGAAGGACGGATCGGGCAGCCCGCTTATGGCTTTTTCGCGTCGCGCGAAGTACTACGAGAAATGCTGGGGAGAACTGATCAGCCCTGGCGCTGCTTGTGGCGCAGGTTGTCGCAGATCACCATGACCCGGCCGTGACGGCGGATCACCTTGCACTTGTCGCAGATCTTCTTGACGCTCGGCTTGACCTTCATGCTTCAGGTTCTCCGGGTCTAGATCTGACGTTCTTACTTGTAGCGGTAGACGATCCGGCCACGCGTGAGGTCGTAGGGGCTGAGCTCCACCACGACCCGGTCGTCCGGCAGGATGCGGATGTAGTGCATGCGCATCTTGCCACTGATGTGCGCGAGGACCTTGTGACCGTTCTGCAGCTCGACCTTGAACATCGCGTTCGGAAGAGACTCGATCACGGTGCCCTCGATCTCAATGGCGCCTTGCTTCTTAGCCATGAACTGCGAGATCCACCTTCCGGGACCGGCTACCGTATGCGGAACGCTCGTGCGAACCTGGGTCCACCCCACCCCCCGAGGGGGAAGAGGGCGTGCTGGAGCACGCTACGAGTGAGCCGACGGTCCATCCTACGTCAGCGCGTCCGATGGGCCAAAACGGGGCCCGGAGGAGGCCGTCGTGCCGCACGGCCGCGGTCACAGACCGGCGGAGACCACCAGCGGCTCGACGTGGGCGGTGCAGGCCGAACAGCGGCGGGCCGCCTCGGGGATCTCGGTCAGGCACTCCGGGCAGGGGCGCTTCGGGGCCTTCGGCTTCTTCGGCAGGTAGCGGGCGGTGGCCTTGGTCACCGGCAGCACGACGCAGAAGTACAGCACCGCGGCGGTCATCAGGAACGCGATCAGCACGTTGAGGAACTGCCCGTACGGGAAGATGACCCCGCCCAGGTTGGCCTTGTAGGAACTGAAGTCGCCGGCGGCACCGACCACCACGCCCACCAGCGGGGTGAGGAACGCCGACACGAAGCCGGTCACCACCCCGGTGAAGGCGGCACCGATGACCACACCGACGGCCATGTCGACCACGTTGCCGCGCATCATGAAGTCGCGGAATCCCTTGAGCACTGCACTCTCCTGCTTGATCGAAGCCGCTGCAGCCACTGAAGCCACTGCCAGCCGATAAAAATAGGACAAAAGCCCTGGAGGTCCAAACCTCCAGGGCTCTGATCCCTTGTCAGACGCGGCAGTTGACCGCCTCCGCGACTAGCCGAGGGGGTCCGGAGCTGCGGTGATGCCCAGCTTCGCGAGTTCGGCCCGGCCGCCGTCGAAGGCCGTCAGCACCAGCGGGCCCTGCTCGGTCACGGCCACCGAGTGCTCCCAGTGCGAGGCCCAGGTGCCGTCGGTGGTCACGACGGTCCAGTCGTCCTCCAGCACGGTGGTGTGCGGGGTGCCCAGCGAGACCATCGGCTCGATGGCCAGCACGGTGCCGGGGACGAGCTTGGGGCCCTTGCCGCGGCCCCGCTCGACGTAGTTCAGCACGTGCGGCTCCATGTGCATCGCGGTGCCGATGCCGTGGCCGCCGTAGCCCTCGGTGATGCCCCACTTGCCCTTGGGCGGCAGCGGCTGGCGGCGGATGAAGCCCTCGATCGCCTTGGAGACGTCGACGAGGCGGTTGCCCTTCTTCATCTGGGCGATGCCGGCCCACATCGAGCCCTCGGTGACCCGGCTGAGCATCTCCACCTCGGGCCGGACCTCGCCGACCGCCACGGTGATCGCCGCGTCGCCGTGCCAGCCGTCCACGATCGCGCCGCAGTCGATCGAGATGACGTCGCCCTCCTGCAGCGCCCGGTCGCCGGGGATGCCGTGCACGACCTCGTTGTTCACCGAGGCGCAGATCACCCCGGGGAACCAGAGGCCGCCGTGGTCGGCGCGGAAGTTCGAGGTGGCGCCGTGGTCGGTGATGACCTTGTCCGCGACGTCGTTCAGCTCCTGGGTGGTCACCCCCGGGGCGACCGCCTCCCGGCAGGCCTTCAGCGCCTCGGCGACGACCAGCCCGGCCACTCGCATCTTCGCGATCTGCTCGGGGGTCTTGATCTCCACCATCTGGCCTCCCAGCCTTGGGGTCCCCGCCGTGCACTCGCCGGGCGGCGGTGCTCTTTTCCCACCTACCCCCGCGGCCGGCCGGCGCCCCCCCGGGGGGGGGCGCCGCGGCCGTAGGGCGTCGCTCGTGATGTCAGCTGTCCTGCTTCAGCGCCTCGATCGCGCGCTGGGTCACCTCGTCCACCTTGCCGAGCGCGGGGATGGTCGCCACCAGGCCCTGCTGGGCGTAGTAGTCGATGATCGGCTCGGTCTCCGTGTGGTAGACCTCCAGCCGCGTCCGCACCTTCTCCTCGGTGTCGTCGGAGCGCTGGTACAGCTCGCCGCCGCACTCGTCGCAGACGCCCTCGGCCTTCGGCGGGTTGTAGTCCACGTGGAAGACGTGGCCCCCGTCGTTGCGGCACAGGCGACGGCCGGCGATCCGGCGGACGACCTCGTCCTCGGGGACCTCCAGGTCCAGCACGCCGTCCAGCGCGATGCCCTGCTCGGCCAGGAACTCGTCCAGCGCCTTGGCCTGGCCAAGGTTGCGCGGGAAGCCGTCGAGCAGGAAGCCGTTGGCGGCATCGGGCTGGAGCATGCGGTCCTTGGCCATCCCGATGGTGACCTCATCCGGCACCAGACGACCCGCGTCCATGAAGCTCTTGGCCTCGAGCCCCAACGGGGTGCCCTGACCGATGTTGGCGCGGAACAGGTCGCCGGTGGAGATGTGGGGGATGGACAGGGTCTTGGCGAGCAGGTGCGCCTGAGTACCCTTCCCGGCCCCGGGAGGCCCGACGAGGACGATACGCATCAGCGGAGGAACCCTTCGTAATTGCGCTGCTGGAGCTGGCTCTCGATCTGCTTCACAGTTTCGAGTCCGACGCCGACGACGATGAGAACGCTGGTGCCGCCGAACGGGAAGTTGGTCTGCTGTCCGAAGGCGACCAGGGCGATCATCGGGATCAACGCGATCAGGCCCAGGTAGAGCGAACCCGGCCACGTGATGCGGGTGAGCACGTAGTTCAGGTACTCGGCCGTCGGCCGGCCGGCCCGGATGCCCGGGATGAACCCACCATACTTCTTCATATTGTCGGCAACTTCTTCGGGGTTGAAGGAGATGGCGACGTAGAAGAAGGCGAAGAAGACGATCAGCAGGAAGTAGGTGGCCATGTAGACGGGGTGGTCACCCTTGACGAAGTTGGTCCTGATCCACGTCGCCCAGCCGGCCTGGCTGCTGGTCAGCTGGACCACCAGGGCGGGGATGTACAGCAGCGACGAGGCGAAGATGACCGGGATGACACCGGCCTGGTTCACCTTGAGCGGGATGTAGGTCGAGGTGCCGCCGAAGGCGCGGCGCCCGATCATCCGCTTCGCGTACTGGACCGGGATCCGGCGCTGGGCCTGCTCCACGAAGATGACCAGCATCACAACGATGACGCCGACCGCGACCACGGAGAGGAACTCGACCCAGCCGTCACCGATGGTGCCGGACTGCTTGATCGCCCACATCGAGCCCGGGAAGCCCGAGGCGATCGAGGTGAAGATGAGGATCGACATGCCGTTGCCGATGCCGCGGTCGGTGATCAGCTCACCCAGCCACATGATGAACGTGGTGCCGGCGGTCATCGTGATCACCATGACGGCGATCCGGAACACCGACTGGTCCGGCACGATCTGGTTGGCGTAGACGCAGCCCGAGAACAGCGCACCACTGGAGGCCGTCGCCACGATGCCGGTGCCCTGGAGCACGGCGAGCGCGATGGTCAGGTAACGCGTGTACTGGGTGATCTTGGCGGTACCGGCCTGCCCCTCCTTCTTCAGCGCCTCGAGTCGCGGGATCACGACGGTGAGGAGCTGGAGGATGATGCTGGCCGTGATGTACGGCATGATGCCGAGCGCGAAGATCGTCAGCTGGAGGAGCGCGCCACCACTGAACAGGTTGACGAGCCCGAACAATCCGCTGCTCTTGGTGTCCTTCACACATTCGTTGACAGCTTGGAAGCTGACCCCGGGAACCGGGACGTGGGAGCCCAGCCGGAACAGCACCATGATGCCCAGCGTGAACAGCAGCTTCTTGCGCAGGTCGGGCGTCTGGAACGCCCGCGCGAACGCACTGAGCACGGTGCCTCCTGCGCCTCCCGCGCGTCGTCGGCGGGAGGGTCGGTCCTGAATGGGGAGTTTGCGGTTCGGGCCCCCGTACAGACGGCACAGGCGAGCCTACGCGCAGCCTACAAGGGAACTCCACGGACTCTAACAGTGCGCGGCCACTCGAAAGAAGCGCGTACGGCCCCTCCCCCACTCACGGGGTACGGGATGCCCGGGTTTGCCACACAAAAGAACGAGGCCCGCAGCCGCCCGGGGGCGGCGGCGGACCACTTCGACAACGCACGAGCCCCGCACCTCCGTGAAGGAGGTGCGGGGCTCGTGGAGAGTCAGCGGGCTCAGACGAGCTCGGTGACGGTACCGCCGGCGGCGGTGATCTTCTCGGTGGCGGAGCCGGAGACGGCGTCGACCGTCACCTGCAGCGCGACCGAGATCTCGCCGGTGCCGAGCACCTTGACGAGGGAGTTCTTGCGAACCGCGCCCTTGGCGACCAGGTCCTCGACCGTGACCGTGCCACCCTGCGGGTAGAGCTCGGCCAGCTTGTCGAGGTTGACGACCTGGAACGTGATCTTGAACGGGTTCTTGAAGCCCTTCAGCTTCGGCAGGCGCATGTGGAGCGGCATCTGGCCACCCTCGAAGCGTGCCGGAACCTGGTAGCGGGCCTTGGTGCCCTTGGTGCCACGACCGGCGGTCTTACCCTTGGAGCCCTCACCACGACCGACACGGGTCTTGGCGGTCTTGGCACCCGGGGCGGGACGCAGGTTGTGAACCTTGATCGGCGAGTCGCCCATAATCAGTCCACCTCCTCGACCGTGACGAGGTGACGCACGGTCTGGGCCATCCCGCGGATCTCGGGACGGTCCTCCTTGACGACCACATCGTGCATGCGCTTCAGACCCAGCGAGCGCAGCGTCTCGCGGTGGTTCTGCTTGCTGCCGATGTAGGACTTGGTCTGCGTGATCTTCAGGCGAGCCATCAGGCGCTCACCCCTGCAGCACGAGCCCGCAGCAGAGCGGCGGGAGCCACGTCCTCCAGCGGCAGGCCACGACGGGCGGCGATCTCCTCGGGGCGCACGAGGCCCTTCAGAGCGGCCACCGTGGCGTGCACGATGTTGATCGCGTTGTCGGAGCCGAGCGACTTCGACAGGATGTCGTGGATACCGGCGCACTCGAGCACGGCACGCACCGGGCCACCGGCGATAACACCGGTACCGGGGGCGGCCGGCTTCAGGAGCACGACGCCGGCAGCCTTCTCGCCCTGGATCGGGTGAGGGATGGTGCCCTGGATACGGGGGACCTTGAAGAAGTTCTTCTTGGCCTCCTCAACACCCTTGGCGATGGCGGCCGGAACCTCCTTCGCCTTCCCGTAGCCGACACCTACGGTGCCGTCACCGTCGCCCACCACGACCAGCGCGGTGAAGCTGAAACGACGACCACCCTTGACAACCTTGGCGACACGGTTGATCGCAACGACACGCTCGACGTAAGCGGTCTTCTCGACGGCGGGGGCGTTACCCCGGTCGTCACGCTTACGGTCGCGCCGCTCGCCACCGCCGGTGCCGCCGCCGGCGCCGCTACCGCGGCGCTGGGGTCCAGCCATTGGAATTACCTCTCTCGATTACGTCCGTCGACTGAGCCGACGAGCGGCTTAGAAGTCGAGCCCGGCCTCACGGGCAGCATCGGCCAGAGCGGCGATGCGGCCTGCGTACCGGTTGCCCGCGCGGTCGAAGACGACCGACTCGATGCCGGCGGCCTTGGCGCGCTCGGCGACCAGGCTCCCGACCTTCTTGGCCAGCTCGGTCTTGTCGCCCTCGACGCCCTTGATGGACACGTCGAGGGTGGACGCCGACGCCAGGGTGTGACCCTTGGCGTCGTCGATGACCTGGGCGACCATGTGGCGGTTCGAGCGGGTCACGACGAGGCGCGGACGCACCTCGGTGCCGGTGACGCGCTTGCGAACACGGATAGCGCGGCGCTTGCGAGCGGCGCTCTTGTAGGCGTTGCCCTTGCCGATCTTGACAGAGACGCTCATCGCTTACTTACCACTCTTTCCGACCTTGCGGCGGATGACCTCGCCCGCGTACTTGACGCCCTTGGCCTTGTACGGGTCGGGCTTGCGCAGCTTGCGGATCTTCGCGGCGACCTCGCCGACCTTCTGCTTGTCGATGCCGTCCACGTGGAACTTGGTGGCCGACTCGACGACGAAGGTGATGCCCTCCGGGGCCTCGACCAGGATCGGGTGGCTGTAGCCCAGCTGGAACTCCATGTTGGAGCCCTTCGCCAGAACTCGATAGCCAACACCGCTGATCTCCAGCGACTTGCGGTAGCCCGCGGTCACGCCGGTGATCATGTTCGCCACCAGCGTGCGGGAAAGGCCGTGCAGGGCCTTCGACAGACGCTCGTCGTTGGGGCGGGTGACGAGCAGCGTGCCGTCCTCGCCCTTGCCGATCTCGATCGGCGCGGCGACGTGGTGGGTGAGGGACCCCTTCGGGCCCTTCACCGAGACCGCCTGGCCATCGATGGTGACGTCCACGCCGGCGGGAACCGGGATGGGCAGCCGTCCAATGCGCGACATTGCTGTACCTCCGTTTCCCGAATTACCAGACGTAGGCGAGAACTTCTCCGCCTACGCCCTTCTTGGCAGCCTGCTTGTCGGTGAGGAGACCGGAAGACGTGGAGATGATCGCCACGCCCAGGCCGCCGAGCACCTTCGGCAGGTTGGTGGACTTTGCGTAGACCCGCAGGCCCGGCTTGCTGATCCGCTTGATGCCAGCGATCGAGCGCTCACGGTTGGGGCCGAACTTGAGCTCGATGGTCAGCTTCTTGCCGACCTCGCCCTCGACGGGCTCCTCAACCTTGTAGGAGGAGATGTACCCCTCCTGCTGCAGGATCTGGGCGACGTGCGCCTTGATCTTGCTGGCCGGCATCGCCACGGTGTCGTGGTACGCCGAGTTCGCGTTACGCAGACGCGTGAGCATGTCTGCGATGGGGTCGGTCATGGTCATGATGGCCTCAGGCCTCTCTCGCCGTGGTTTCTCCGCGCCAGGTCCCCCCGTCGCACTCCGAGGAGTGCGACAGGGGCACAGACGCAGGGGACCTGCGGCGTCGTAAGACTGGGTGCGAGCCCTCCGAAGAGGGTCGACGGCAGCTATGGAGCTCCCGCGACAGGGGGCCCGACCTCACTACCTTACGGGATTCCGTACGTAGCCCCAAAAAGGGGCGCTGTGGGATCGGGCACACCTGCTTCGCGATGGCGTTACCGCGAGGTCCTGACTACCAGGAGCTCTTGGTCACGCCCGGCAGCTCGCCGCGGTGGGCCATCTCACGGAGGCACACACGGCAGAGGCCGAACTTGCGGTACACCGAGTGCGGGCGACCGCAGCGCTGGCACCGGGTGTAGGCCCGGACGCCGAACTTCGGCTTCCGCTCGGCCTTTGCGATGAGGGACTTCTTCGCCATTGGCTCACGCCTCCTTGAACGGGAAGCCCAGAGCGCGCAGGAGCGCCCGGCCCTCGTCGTCGGTCTGAGCGGTGGTCACGACGGTGATGTCCATACCGCGCTGACGGTCGACCTTGTCCTGGTCGATCTCGTGGAACATAACCTGCTCGGTCAGACCGAAGGTGTAGTTGCCACGGCCGTCGAACTGCTTGGGGGAGAGACCACGGAAGTCACGGATACGCGGCAGGGCCAGCGACACCAGACGGTCCAGGAACTCCCACATGCGGTCACCACGGAGGGTGACGTGGGTGCCGATCGGCTGGCCCTCGCGCAGCTTGAACTGCGCGATGGACTTGCGAGCCTTGGTCACGGCCGGCTTCTGACCGGTGATCGCGGTCAGGTCGCGGATCGCACCCTCGATCAGCTTGCTGTCACGGGCGGCCTCGCCGACACCCATGTTGACGACGACCTTGACCAGGCCGGGCGTCAGCATGACGTTCTCGTACGAGAACTGCTCCTGCAGCTGACCCTTGATCTCGGAGTTGTAACGCTCCTTGAGACGGGGGGTCACCTTCTCAACAGACGTCTCAGACATCAGATGTCCTCACCGGTTCGCTTGGCAACGCGGATCTTGTTGCCCTCGTCATCGAAGCGGTAGCCCACGCGGGTGACGACCTTCTTGCCGTCCTTCTCCACGACCAGCTGGACGTTGGAGACGTGCACCGGGGCCTCGACGGTGACGATGCCACCCTGAGTGCCCGGACCCGGCTTGGTGTGCTTCTTGACCCGGTTCACACCCTCGACCAGGACCTTGTTCTCGGCGGGCATGGCCTGGATGACCTTGCCCTGCTTGCCGCGGTCCTTGCCGGTGATGACCTGGACCAGGTCACCCTTCTTGATCTTCATGCTGTTCGCCATGGGTTAGAGCACCTCCGGCGCAAGCGAGATGATCTTCATGAACTTCTTGTCGCGCAGCTCGCGGCCCACCGGGCCGAAGATGCGGGTACCGCGGGGGTCACCGTCGGTGTTCTTGAGAACGACAGCGGCGTTCTCGTCGAACCGGATGTACGAACCGTCGGGACGACGGCGCGACTTCACGGTGCGGACGACGACGCACTTGACGACGTCACCCTTCTTCACCGAACCGCCGGGGATCGCGTCCTTGACGGTGGCGACGATGACGTCCCCGATACCGGCGTAGCGGCGACCGGAGCCACCGAGAACGCGGATGCAAAGGATTTCCTTCGCGCCCGTGTTGTCGGCGACACGCAGTCGCGACTCCTGCTGGATCACAGCTTTCTCCTGATCGTCAACGAGAGCTGACGGGCCGGCCGCTGCTCACACCAGCGCCCGCGAGGGGCCTGGTGCACATACGGCCGTACCGCATCAACTTCGTTACTTGGCCTTCTCGAGGATCTCGACGACGCGCCAGCGCTTCGTCGCGGACAGCGGGCGGGTCTCCGCGAGGAGGACCCGGTCGCCGATGCCGCAGGCGTTCGCCTCGTCGTGCGCCTTCAGCTTGTTCGTACGGCGGATGACCTTGCCGTACAGCGCGTGCTTGACGCGGTCCTCGACGGCGACGACGACGGTCTTGTCCATCTTGTCGCTGACGACGAGGCCCTCACGGGTCTTGCGGAAACCGCGCGTCTCGTTGGTGTTCTCAGTCATCAGGCGTTCTCCACCGTCTCGATGCCCAGCTCGCGCTCGCGCATCAGGGTGTAGATCCGCGCGATGTCCTTACGGACGAGCTTGAGCCGTCCGTGGTTGTCGAGCTGCCCGGTCGCCGCCTGGAAGCGGAGGTTGAACAGCTCCTCCTTGGCCTCACGGAGCTTGGCAACGAGACCCTCGTTGTCCAGCTCGCGGAGGTCAGCAGCCTTGGTGCCGGCCGACATCAGCTCTCACCTGCCTCGCGCCGGATGATCCGGCACTTCATCGGGAGCTTGTGAGCTGCGCGGGTCAGCGCCTCACGAGCCACCTTCTCGTTGGGGTACGACAGCTCGAACATGACCCGACCCGGGTGCACGTTCGCGATCCACCACTCGGGCGAACCCTTACCGGAACCCATGCGGGTCTCGGCCGGCTTCTTGGTGAGCGGACGGTCCGGGTAGATGTTGATCCAGACCTTGCCGCCACGCTTGATGTGACGGGTGACGGCGATACGAGCGGACTCGATCTGCCGGTTCGTCACGTAGGCCGGGGTGACGGCCTGGATGCCGTACTCGCCGAAGGCGAGCTCGGTGCCACCCTTGGCAGCGCCACGGCGCTTGGGGTGGTGCTGCTTGCGGTGCTTGACCCGACGGGGGATCAGCATTGCGGTCAGGCCTCCGTTCCGGTGTTCTCGGCAGCCGGGGTCTCGGCGGCGACCGGGGCCTGAGCCTCGGCACCGGCGGGACGACGGCCACGGCCACCGCGCTCGCCACCACGGCGCTCGCCACCGCGGGCGGGACGACCACCCTCGGGACGGGCCGGACGGTTGCCCGAGCGGGCAGCGGCGTTCTCAGCGCGGACCTCGGCGATGTTCTTGACGTCGCCCTTGTAGATCCAGACCTTCACGCCGATGCGGCCGAAGGTCGTCTTGGCCTCGAAGAAGCCGTAGTCGACGTTCGCGCGCAGGGTGTGCAGCGGCACACGGCCCTCGCGGTAGAACTCCGAACGGCTCATCTCGGCGCCGCCGAGACGACCGGAGCACTGGACCTTGATGCCCTTGGCGCCGGACTTCATGGTGCCCTGCATCGACTTGCGCATGGCACGACGGAAGGAGACGCGGGAGGACAGCTGCTCCGCGACGCCCTGAGCCACGAGCTGGGCGTCCAGCTCGGGGTTCTTGACCTCGAGGATGTTCAGCTGGACCTGCTTGCCGGTCAGCTTCTCGAGGTCGCCGCGGATGCGGTCGGCCTCGGTGCCACGGCGACCGATGACGATGCCGGGACGGGCGGTGTGGATGTCGACGCGGACGCGGTCGCGGGTGCGCTCGATCTCGACCTTGGAGATGCCGGCGCGCTCCATGCCCTTCGTCATCATGCGACGAATGGCAACGTCTTCCTTGACGTAGTCCTTGTACAGCTTGTCGGCGTACCAGCGGGACTTGAAGTCCGTGCTGATGCCGAGGCGGAACCCGTGCGGGTTAACCTTCTGGCCCATTACCGGGTCCCTTCCTTGCTGCTGACGACCACGGTGATGTGGCTGGTCCGCTTGCGGATCCGGTAGGCACGGCCCTGGGCACGCGGACGGAACCGCTTCAGGGTCGGGCCCTCGTCAACGTACGCCTCGCTGATGACGAGGTCGTCCACGTTGGAGTGGTTGTAGTTGTGCGCGGCGTTGGCGATGGCGCTGTTGAGCACCTTGCCGACCGGCACGGTAGCGGCCTGCGGAGCGAAACGCAGGACCGCCTGGGCCTCCGTGGCGTTCAGGCCACGGATGAGGTCCACCACGCGGCGGGCCTTCATGGGCGTGACGCGGATGTACCGCGCCTGGGCCCTGGCTTCCATGGTTGTCCCCTTGCTGGTGTAAGTCATTGAGTCGGTAATCTCGCTGGCGACTAGCGACGCTTCGACTTGCGGTCGTCCTTGACGTGACCGCGGAAGGTACGCGTCGGCGCGAACTCGCCGAGCTTGTGGCCGACCATCGACTCGGTGACGAACACCGGGACGTGCTTACGGCCATCGTGCACCGCGATCGTGTGGCCGAGCATGGCCGGGAAGATCACGGAGCGACGGGACCAGGTCTTGATGACGTTCTGGGTACCCGCCTCGTTCTGCGCGTCCACCTTCTTGAGAAGGTGGCCGTCAATGAAGGGGCCCTTCTTGAGACTGCGCGGCATCTGACCTGCTCCTAGCGCTTCTTGTTGGTCTTGCGGCGGCGCACGATGAGGGCGTTCGAAGCCTTCTTCGGGCTACGAGTGCGACCCTCCTTCTGGCCCCACGGCGAGACCGGGTGGCGACCACCGGAGGTCTTACCCTCACCACCACCGTGCGGGTGGTCGATCGGGTTCATGGCCACACCACGCACGGTCGGGCGAACGCCCTTCCAGCGCATACGGCCGGCCTTGCCCCAGTTGATGTTCGACTGCTCGGCGTTGCCGACCTCGCCGACGGTCGCGCGGCAGCGCGCGTCGACCAGGCGGATCTCACCGGAGGGCATGCGCAGGTGCGCCATCTTGCCCTCACGCGCCAGCAGCTGAATGCCGGCACCGGCGGAGCGGGCCATCTTGGCACCGCCACCGGGACGCAGCTCCACCGCGTGGATGGTCGTACCGACCGGGATGTTGCGAAGCGGCAGGTTGTTGCCGGGCTTGATGTCGGCGCCAGCGCCGTTCTCGACCCGGTCACCCTGCGCGATGCCGCGCGGCGCGATGATGTAGCGCTTCTCGCCGTCCGCGTAGTGCAGGAGCGCGATGCGCGCGGTGCGGTTCGGGTCGTACTCGATGTGCGCGACCTTGGCCGGCACGCCGTCCTTGTCGTGACGACGGAAGTCGATCACGCGGTAGGCGCGCTTGTGTCCACCACCCTGGTGGCGAACGGTGATCCGACCGGCGTTGTTACGGCCGCCCTTGCTGTGCAGGGGGCGAACCAGCGACTTCTCCGGCGTGGACCGCGTGATCTCTACGAAGTCGGCCACGCTGGAGCCACGACGGCCCGGCGTAGTCGGCTTGTACTTGCGGATGCCCATTTGGCTCTCTCGTCCTCGTCCTTATCGACGATCACGATCCCCGTTAGGAGACCGGACCACCGAAGATGTCGATGCGGTTGCCCTCAGCCAGCGTCACGATGGCGCGCTTGGTGTCCTTGCGCTTGCCAAAGCCCGTCTTGGAGCGCTTGCGCTTGCCCTGACGGTTGAGCGTGTTGACGGACTCGACCTTGACCGAGAAGACCGCCTCGACGGCCTGCTTGATCTGGGTCTTGTTGGCACCGGGCGACACGACGAACGTGTACTTGTTCTCGTCGAGGAGCGAGTAGCTCTTCTCGGAGATGACCGGCTTCACCAGGACGTCACGGGGGTCCGTGAACGTCTTGCTCGTGATCTCTGCAGCCATCAGGCGGCGCTCCCTTCGAGCTCGCCCTCAGCAGCCACGGCCTTGGCGGACGCGGCGGGACCCGCCACGAAACGCTCGAAGGCGGCCTGGGTGAAGACCACATCGTCGGAGACGAGCACGTCGTAGGTGTTCAGCTGGCCGGCGTCCAGGATGTGCACGTTCGGCAGGTTGCGGGCGCTCTTGAGACCCAGCTCGTCGGCACGCTCGACGACGAGGAGGATGTTCTTGCGCTCGCTGATCTTGCCGAACAGGCCCTTGGCGGCCTTGGTCGACGGCGCCTCGGCCGCGATCACGTCGGTGATGACGTGGATGCGGTTGTGGCGGGCCCGGTCGGTGAGCGCACCGCGCAGGGCGGCGGCGATCATCTTCTTCGGGGTCCGCTGCGAGTAGTCACGCGGCACGGGACCGTGCACGACGCCACCACCGGCGAACTGCGGGGCGCGGGTCGAGCCCTGACGGGCGCGGCCGGTGCCCTTCTGACGGTACGGCTTCTTGCCGCCACCGCGGACCTCGCCACGCGTCTTGGTCTTGTGGGTGCCCTGACGGGCCGCAGCGAGCTGCGCCACGACGACCTGGTGCATCAGCGGAACGCTGACCTTCGCGTCGAAGATCTCGGCCGGAAGCTCAAGGCTGCCGGTCTTGTCGCCCGAGGGCGACAGGATGTCAATGGTGCTCATATCCTCACAGCCCCTTCGCCGCGGTGCGGACGAGGACGAGGCCGCCGTTCGGGCCCGGGATTGCGCCCTTGATCAGGAGCAGCCCCTTCTCCGCGTCAACGGCATGGATGGTCAGGTTCTGGGTGGTCACGCGCTCGTGGCCCATCCGGCCGGCCATCCGTACGCCCTTGAACACACGACCCGGGGTGGCGCAGCCACCGATCGAGCCGGGCGAGCGGTGCTTGCGCTGCACACCGTGACCGGCGCCGAGGCCCCGGAAGTTGTGGCGCTTCATGACACCGGCGAAGCCCTTGCCCTTGGAGGTGCCGGTCACGTCGACCTTGACACCCGCCTCGAACAGCTCCGCGGTGATCTCCTGGCCGAGGGTGTACTCGGACGCGTCCGTCGTACGGAGCTCGACCAGGTGGCGGCGCGGGGTGACACCGGCCTTGGCGAAGTGGCCCGCGAGGGGCTTGTTCACCTTGCGGGGGTCGATCTCGCCGAAGCCGATCTGGACGGCGTCGTAGCCGGCCGAGCTGTCGGCGGTGTGGACCTGGGTCACGACATTGGGCCCAGCCTTGACGACGGTCACCGGAACGATCCGGTTGTTCTCGTCCCAGACCTGGGTCATGCCGAGCTTCTCGCCCAGGATGCCCTTAATCTGCTTAGCCATCTTCGGTGTGCCTCTCAGAGCTTGATCTCGATGTCGACACCAGCCGGCAGGTCGAGACGCATCAGCGAGTCAACCGTCTTCGGCGTGGGGTCGAGGATGTCGATCAGACGCTTGTGAGTGCGCATCTCGAAGTGCTCGCGCGAGTCCTTGTACTTGTGCGGCGAGCGGATGACGCAGTACACGTTCTTCTCAGTGGGCAGCGGCACCGGGCCCGCGACCTGCGCACCAGTGCGAATGACGGTCTCGACGATCTTCTTCGCCGAGGAGTCAATCACCTCGTGGTCGTAGGCCTTGAGCCGGATGCGGATCTTCTGTCCCGCCATGGCTACTCAGTAGTCCTTTGTGTCGTCTGCTGCTTCTGCGACCGGATTCGTCCGGGTGGACTGTGTCCGGCGGCGCCCCTGGGTGGTTACCTCCGACCCACGCGGTCGGGCGTGTCGCACGTCCGCCTGCAAAAAATCCGACAAGAGTCTCCCCCTGCGGATTTCCCACTGGATCGGTGAGGTCTTGCACCCACCAGGCGCCGGATCGAGGCCCCGCCCACGCTTCCCGGAAGATTCCCGTACGTCCGCCCCGCAGCTGCCGCGGTGTCGACTTCACACCACTGCATTCACATACTTCACGTGAACACATGAACGGCCATCACGGGAACGACGAGTACATGGGACTCGCTTCCAGTCCTCCCGGCGGGAGGCGCGTAGCATCGGCACTCAACCGAGCAACTTGGACATACTGCCACATGGAGCAGCGACAAAGCCAATCGGGGCCGGCGGGGTCTCCCCCGCCGGCCCCGATCGGGGTGGTCCGGTCACTCAGTGCTTGCGCCAGACCATCCAGCCCTGCTGCTGGTTGGTCCGCTCGACGTACCACTCCGCGGGGTGGTCCTTCCAGTAGGACTCGGGCGCCTTGCCCTCCTCCGCGAGCGGGGTGACGATCGCGGTCGCCCCGGCGGGGACGGGCTGCCAGCGCGGGTCCCGGTACCAGACCCGGCCCTGGTAGACCTCGAAGGCCTGGGCCATCCGGGTGCTGCCGTCCAGGTCCCAGGCGAGCACCACGTTGTCCTTGACCTTGAGACCGGCGGCCTTGGTGAAATCGGTCGCGTAGGTCTTGCGCCAGGCCGTGTACGGGTCGGTGATCTGCTCGGTGATGGTGGTCGTGGCGAACCCGGCGAACAGCAGGAGCGAGACACCGATCGCCCACAGCACCCGGCGCCCGCCCGCGAGCAGGATCATCACGATCGCGCCGAGGATGATGAACGCCGCGGCGGTCGACCGCATCATGTTCAGCCTGCCCCAGTCGCTGGCCAGGAACAGGACGTCCGGCATGCCCCAGCCGATGAAGACCTGCTTGTACAGCTTCGAGCCCGCGGACCAGATCACCAGCTGGGCGAGGACCAGGGTCAGCCCGATCGAGCCGGCCACGGCCAGGCCGAGGTTGCGGCGGTTGAACCGGGCCAGAACCGCGACGCCGGCCACGAAGGCCACCGGGACGAGGTACGACAGGTAGCGGGCGTAGACCCAGTTGTCGATCCGCGCGTCGTCCGGCAGGGCGGCGGCAGAGGCCAGCGCGGTGCCGAAGAGCAGGGCCACCATCACGCCGCCGACGATCCGGTGCGGGCGCGGGAAGCGGCTGCTGAAGAGCGCGAACAGGCAGGTGACGACCGCCAGGCCGCCGATGCCCCAGGTGGAGACGATGAAGTACCAGACCTGGCCGACGGTCCTGGTCAGCGTGCGCTGCAGGATGTCGGGGTTCTTCAGGCCGTCGATCAGGTAGCTGCCGACCTTGCTCGGCTCCACGTCGAACTGGCGGTCGAGCCACCAGGACAGCGCCTTGGCGAAGACCACGCCGACACCCAGCGCGCCGAGGCCCGCCACGGTGGTCCGCCACGGCGCCCAGCGCAGCACCAGGACGCCGACGAAGACCACGGCGGTGAGGGCGACCACGACGCCGCCGCGGTCGTGGGTGGCCATCGAGTAGGCGGCTGCCGCGCCGGTGCCGGCCGCGTACCAGTAGCGGTGCTTGACCGGGCCGTCGCTGAGCCAGCCGTGCATGCAGAGCAGCCAGGCCAGGATCAGCACCGGCAGGACGGTGTCCGACATGACGTACTCGGAGTAGAAGATCACCGGCGGCAGCAGCGCGGTGGCCCCGGCGAAGACGTACGCCAGCAGCCGGCGCAGGCCCAGCCGGCGCAGCGCCAGGTAGGCCAGCGGGAAGACCAGCGCGTTCAGCAGCGCGTTGATCCCCATGATCAGGTGGTAGGCCATGGCCGGGCCGTCGGCGATCCGGAAGGCCGGCGAGATCAGCAGCGGGTAGCCGCCCGGGATCACCACACCGACCGGCATCTCGGTGGTCGGCCGCCCGGCCAGCACCCGGGCCAGCGCCAGGTAGCCGTCCTCGTCCGCGTGCACCGACGGGTAACTCAGGTGCCGGACGAGCACCAGCCGGAAGACGACCTCCGCCGCGTACCCGGCCACCAGGACGGCGGGCCAGAACCAGCGCCGCCCACGGGCCTCCTCGAACCGCTGAACCGCCCTGGCGGCCGGACCCGCCGACCGCGAGGCGGTGGCTTGTCCGGTCCCCTGGACACCGTCCAGCTGATCGTCGACGGTCTCTGCTGAAGTCTGCACTGAACTCCGACTCTTCCCCTGGTAGCCCGGCTCTGAGGTGGATCCGGCAGGCCGCCCGGCCCGTTCGATTGTGGAGGTCACGCTAACAACTCGCGAAGGGCCCGCACTCGGGCGCCCTGCTCCGCGGCCGGGACCGGGCCGTCACCGCCGCGGTGGGTCCGGCTCCCACAGCACGGTCCGCGCAGCGCTCAGCCTAGCGGCAGGCGCCGAACGCGCCCCGACGGACTCCGGCGGTCGGCCCCGTGGGGTCAACCGCCGGAGGCGTGCCGAACTCTGTGCGGACTAGGCCTTGCCGACCAGCTCGCGCCGGCTCGCCGCCGTGCGGCTGGCGGGCTCGATGGTCTTCAGGTGCTTGGGCATCCGGCGGATCATCGCCAGCAGCAGCACCAGGCCGGCGCGGGCCAGGTAGATCGTCGCCTTGATCGGCGAGGCGCTGGGCGTGCCGGTGGTCCGCTCGCGCATCGCCACCGGGACCTGCCGGATGACGAAGCCGCAGCGGGCGGCGCCGACCATGCTCTCGATGGTGTCGCCCAGGTACTCCACCGGGTACCACTGCGAGAAGAACTCGATCATCGGCTTGTTGCAGGCCTTGAAGCCCGAGGTGGTGTCGGTGAGGCGGGTACGGGTGACCCGCGACAGCACCACGGACAGCAGCTTCATCGCCCAGCTGCGCGGCCCGCGCACCTTGTAGCTGCCCTGGCCGGCGAACCGGGCGCCGATGACCAGGTCCGCCTCCTGGAGCTTCTCCAGCAGGGCCGGTACGTACGCGGGGTCGTGCTGACCGTCGGCGTCGCACTGGATGGCCACGTCGTAGTCGTGCAGGTGCGCGTAGCGGTAGCCGAACCGCATGGCGCCGCCGACGCCGAGGTTGTACGGCAGCTGCGCGACCCGGGAGCCGGCCGCGGCGGCCACGGCCGCGGTGTTGTCCACCGAGCCGTCGTCGACCACCAGGGTGTCGACGCCGGGGAGCTTCTGCTGGATCTCGTGGAGGATCTTGGGCAGACCCTCGGCCTCGTTCCAGGCCGGGAGGATGATCAGTACCCGCTTGCCGTCGATCATGCCGTCACCCCGGGGTCCGTCGCCTTGGCGGCGTCGTTGCTGCTGCGTGCGATCGGGTAGCCGTGGTGCTCGGCCAGGTGGGCCCGCATCATGGCCACGTCCTCGGCCAGGGTCCGGGTCTCCGCCTCCAGCCGGGAGGCCTCCCAGCTCAGGTGCAGCGAGACCATCAGGACCAGGACGAAGCCCGCGAACAGCACGAGGCTGACGCCGGAGGCGATGCCGAGCCGGCGGGCGGTCGAGTCGAGGATCGTCGGGAAGAACCCGAGCGGCGCCACGACGACGCCGATCGCGAGCCAGATAGCCGCGTACTTCTCCCGGAGTTGCTGTCGGCGCAACAACTCCAGGATGTAGACGAGCACCAGCACGCCGGTGATCGAAGTGATGACGGTGAGATGCACGACTGGAGGCGCCTTTCAGCGGCAGTGGCGTGGCCAAGGGTAATCACATATTAAAGGCGTGACGTGAACGTACCGCCGCCGCCGGCTGTGCCGGGCCCGACGAACGGGCGTCATACCTCCGACGACTGATGCGCCGCCATCGGCGCCCGGTGTTCCGCCACGGGCCGGGCCGGGGCGGACAGCGAGCGGGCCAGCGCCCATAGCATGGCAGCAGCGCTGACCGCCGCACCAGCCAGGTAGGCGAGTTCGACCCTCGTCGCGATGTTCCCGGGCACCAGGGTGACGGCCACCAGCACCGCGGAGCCCACCAGCCAGGAGAGCAACTGCCGCTGGTGGCGCCCGAGCGAGAGCAGGGCCTGACCGAAGACGGTCGCCAGCATGTAGCAGAGGGTGCCGAGGGACAGCCAGAGGAAGTCCACCGGTCCCAGCACGTCCTGCGCCTTGAAGAAGAGCCGGATCGCCCAGGGGCCGAGGAACACCGTCGGCAGCCCGGCGGCGGTGCACATCAGCACCACGATGCCGCCGGTGCGCAGCAGGACCTTGCGGAACTCCGCGTGGTTGCCGGCCGCCGCGGCGCCGGAGAGCGAGGAGACCAGCGAGGCCTGGATCGCCGCGTAGGCGAAGAGCGGCACCCGGGCCAGCACCACCGCGTTCAGCAGGGCGGCGATCAGCGCCTTGGAGGACGGCGAGAGCAGGCCGACGCTGACCACCGCCGCGTTGACCATCAGCTGCGCCAGCAGCGTCGAACCGGTCAGCAGGCCGAGCCCGGTGACGACGTCGCGCCAGACCGGCGCCGGCCCGCCGCGCCGGTCCGCGAGGACGGAGCGCATCCCGATCGCCGAGGCGGCGAGCGGCGCCACCACCAGGATCAGCGCGAAGGCGAACGCCGAGTGCGCGCCGAACAGCGGGATCAGCGCGGCGAGCCCGATCCGCAGCCCGCCGTCGACGGCGAGCTGCATGCCGTACGCGCCGAAGTTGCCCAGGCCGGCCAGCGCGCCGCGGGCCACCGAGCTCACGGCCAGGCCGACCAGGGCGCCGCCCAGGCCGGCCACCAGGCCGAGGTCGCCGTCGAAGAAGCGGTCCGCGATCGGCCGGGCGGCGGCCGCGATCACGGCCAGCACCGCCACCAGCACCCCGACGGTGACCAGCAGCACGCGCCGGATCGCCGGCCCGGGGCCGTGGCCGGCCACGTCGCGGGCGGCCACCAGGCGGGTCAGCTCCAGCTCGACCGGGGAGAACAGGCCGTACCCGACGGACATGACCACGGTCCAGAGCATCGAGACGCCGGCGACCTGGGTGGTGTCCAAGCTGTGCCCGGCCAGTGCCAGGAAGATGTACGAGGAGACACCGAGGACCACGGTGCCCCCCGCGACGAGCCGCACGCCCGGGGGCAGCGCCCCCAGCAGCTTGGCCACCGGGTTCGTCATCGCAGTGCGGCCTTGGCCTTCAGCGGCTCCCACCAGGCGCGGTTCTCGCGGTACCAGGCGATGGTGGCGGCGAGGCCGTCCTCGAAGCGGACCTGCGGGGAGTAGCCGAGCTCCTCGCTGATCTTGGTGATGTCCAGCGAGTAGCGCAGGTCGTGGCCCTTGCGGTCGGCGACCGGCTCGACCATCGACCAGTCGGCGCCGGCCGCCTGGAGCAGCAGCTCGGTGAGCTCCTTGTTGGTGATCTCGGTGCCGCCGCCGATGTTGTAGACCTCGCCGGCGCGACCCTTGCGCATGGCCAGCTCGATGCCGCGGCAGTGGTCCGAGACGTGCAGCCAGTCGCGGATGTTGCCGCCGGTGCCGTACAGCGGCACCTTCCTGCCGTCCAGCAGGTTGGTGGTGAACAGCGGGATGACCTTCTCCGGGAACTGGTAGTGCCCGTAGTTGTTGGAGCAGCGGGTGACCACCACGTCCATGCCGTGGGTGCGGTGGTAGGCGAGCGCCAGCAGGTCGGAGCCGGCCTTGGAGGCCGAGTACGGGGAGTTGGGCGCCAGCGGCCACTCCTCGGTCCACGAGCCCTCGGAGATGGAGCCGTAGACCTCGTCGGTGGAGACGTGGACGAAGCGGGCGACGCCGTGCTTCTTGGCCGAGTCCAGCAGCACCTGGGTGCCCAGGACGTTGGTCACCACGAACGGGCCGGCGCCCTCGATGGAGCGGTCCACGTGCGACTCGGCCGCGAAGTGGACGACCACGTCGTGGCCGGGCATGACCTGGTCGACGGCGTCCGCGTCACAGATGTCGCCGCGCACGAAGGAGTAGCCGCTGTGACCGGCGACGGGCGCCAGGTTGGCCTCGACGCCCGAGTAGGTGAGCTTGTCGAAGACGGTGATCTGATCCGTTGCGTCGGCGCCGAGCAGCTGCCGGACGAACTCTGAACCGATGAAGCCGGCGCCGCCGGTAACGAGGATGCGCATAGTGCGGGCAGTCTACCGGTGTGCCCCGGGGCCATCGCCCCGGGTCAGCAGCAGGCTCCGAACCTCACATAAGCTGCGCGCATGCGTGGAATCCTCTTGGCGGGCGGCACCGGGTCACGACTGTGGCCGCTGACCCGAGCAGTCTCGAAGCAGCTCCTCCCCGTCTTCGACAAGCCGATGATCTACTACCCGCTGTCGACCCTGGTCATGGCCGGTATCAGCGAGATCCTGATCATTACCACCCCCCAGGACCAGGAGCAGTTCCAGCGTCTGCTCGGCGACGGCTCCCAGTTCGGCCTCAAGCTGGAGTACGCCGTCCAGGAGAAGCCGGAGGGCATCGCCCAGGCCTTCGTGCTCGGTGCCGACTTCATCGGTGACGAGCCCGTCGCGCTGATCCTCGGCGACAACATCTTCCACGGCAGCGGCCTGGGCACCCGGCTCGCGCAGCGCACCGCGCCGCAGGGCGGCATGGTCTTCGCCTACCCGGTCGCCGACCCGACCGCGTACGGCGTGGTGGAGTTCGACGACAACGGCCAGGTCATCTCCATCGAGGAGAAGCCCACCCAGCCGAAGTCCCGCTACGCGGTGCCCGGCCTGTACTTCTACGACAACCGCGTGGTCAAGATCGCGGCCGGCCTGCGCCCGAGCGCGCGCGGCGAGCTGGAGATCACCGCGGTCAACGAGGAGTACCTCAAGACCGGCGAGCTGCACGTCACCATCCTCGACCGCGGTACCGCCTGGCTCGACACCGGCACGTTCGTCTCGATGGTGCAGGCCTCCGAGTTCGTCCGGGTCATCGAGGAGCGCCAGGGCTTCAAGATCGGCTGCATCGAGGAGGCCGCCTGGCGGGCCGGCCTGATCGACGACGCTCAGCTGCGCGAGCTGGCCGAGCCGCTGTGCAAGAGCGGCTACGGCGACTACCTGATCGCGCTGCTCGAAGAGGAGGCGGCCAAGTGAGGTTCCGCGAACTCTCGATCCCCGGCGCCTTCGAGGTCACCCCGCAGCAGCACGGCGACCCGCGCGGCCTGTTCATGGAGTGGTACCGCTTCGACCGGCTCGAAGAGGTGGTCGGCCACCCGCTGAAGTTCGCCCAGGGCAACCTGTCGGTGTCCGCCAAGGACGTCGTGCGCGGCATCCACTTCGCCGACGTCCCGCCCGGCCAGGCCAAGTACGTCAGCTGCGTGCGCGGCGCCGTGCTCGACGTGATCGTGGACCTGCGGGTCGGCTCCCCCGCCTTCGGCCGCTGGGAGTTCGTCCGGCTGGACGACGCCGACCGCCGGTCGGTCTACATCCCCGAGGGGATCGGCCACGGTTTCTGCGCGCTGACCGACGACGCCACGCTGTCGTACGTCTGCTCCGAGACCTACAACCCGACCGGTGAGCACGCGGTGCACCCGCTCGACCCGGACCTCGGGATCGAGTGGCCCACCGACGCCCCGCAGCTGTCCGCCCGTGACGACGCCGCGCCGTCGCTGGCCGAGGCGCTCGCCACCGGCCTGCTGCCGGACTACGAGAAGTGCCTGGCCTTCACCGAGAGCCTGCGCACCCGCTGAACCGCCCGATGCCCGGGCCCGCCGCCCTCCGGCGCGGGCCCGGGCATCGTCGTCCGCCCCGGCGGGAGCCGTCGGCGGGCTCAGTATGATGGGCCCGCCGCGGGGTCTTCGCCCCGCTCCCGGCCCCGACTCAGACCAGCGGATGTGCCCTCCACCATGACCACTCTGGAAATCCTGCTTCCGTACTACGGCAACGTCGCGCTGATGCAGGCCGCGGTCCGCAGCGTGCTGGCGCAGAGCGATCCCGACTGGCGGCTGACCGTCGTCGACGACGGCCGGGAGCCCGGCGTCCCGGAGTGGTTCGCCGAGCTCGACGACCCGCGGGTGCGGTACTTCCGCAACGAGCAGAACCTCGGCGTCACCGGCAACTACCGCAAGTGCCTGGGCATGGCCGAGTACGAGTACATGATGTTCATGGGCACGGACGACATCATGCTGCCCAACTACGTCGCCACGATCCGCTCGATCCTGGCCCAGTACCCCGGCGTCGCGATGATCCAGCCGGGCGTCCAGGTGATCGACGGCGACGGGAAGCCCTCCAGCTCGCTCGCCGACGAGGCCAAGCGCCGGATCTACGCGCCCAAGCAGCAGGGCCGCACCCTGCGGGGCGGCGAGGAGCTCGCGGTCAGCCTGCTCAAGGGCAACTGGCTGTACTTCCCGTCGATCTGCTGGCGCACCGAGGCCGTGAAGACCACCGGCTTCCGCGACAACCTGGAGATCATCCAGGACCTCGCGCTCGTCATCGACCTGCTCCAGGCCGGCGAGCACATGGTCGTCGACGACGTCCGGGCCTTCCAGTACCGCCGGCACGCCGTCAGCATCTCCTCCTCCTCCGCCTTCAGCGGCACCCGGTTCACCGAGGCCCGCCGGTACTTCCTGGACGCCGCCGACCGCCTGGACGCGCACGGCTGGCCGCGCGCCGCCAAGGCGTCCCGGATGCACCTGTCGGCCCGGATCCACGCCCTGACCCTGGTCCCGGGCGCGATGCGCGCCGGCCAGTGGGACGGGGCGAAGGCCCTGCTGCGCAACGCCACCAGCACCGCCGCCCGCCCCCGCTGACCCCGCCCGTCACCGCCCAAGGCCCATCACCGTCCCAGGGAGTCACCGCAATGACCGCACCGCACCCGGCCCCCTCCCGGGTCGCCGTCCTCGGCGGCACCGGCTTCATCGGCCGCGTGCTCGGCGCCCGCCTGCTGGAGCAGGGCGCCGAGGTCGTCAGCCTCGCCCGCAAGGCCCCGGCGGTGCCGGCGCCCGGCCGGTTCGTCGCCTTCGACATCTCCTCCGACGCCGCCGCCGACCTCACCGCACTGCTCGACCGCGAGCGGATCGACACGGTCGTCAACGCGGCCGGCGGCATGTGGGGCCTGAACGACGAGCAGATGTACCAGGCCAACGTGGTCCTGGTGGACCGGCTGATCGAGGCCGTCTCCGCGATGGCCTCCCCCGCCCGCCTGGTCCACCTCGGCACCGTGCACGAGTACGGCATGGCGCCGGTCGGCACCAGCCAGCGCGAGAGCGACCCGGCCGCCCCGGTGATGGAGTACGGCAAGCTCAAGCTCGCCGCCACCGAGGCCGTGGTCCGCGCCGTCGAGGCGGGCCGGCTGGACGCGGTGTCGCTGCGGCTCGGCAACGTGGTCGGCGCCGGCCAGCCCGGCCACAGCCTGCTCGGCGTGATGGCCGCCAAGCTGGACGCCGCCCGCCGGGCCGGCGAGACCGCGCAGCTCTCGCTCCAGCCGCTCACCGCCCAGCGCGACTTCGTCGACCTCACCGACACCCTGGACGCCGTGCTCCTCGCCGCCGTCCGGCGGGACGTCCCGCCGGTGGTCAACATCGGCACCGGCGCCGCGTCCTCGGCCCGGCTGCTGGTCGAGCTGCTGATCGAGGAGAGCGGGGTGCCCACCGAGATCACCGAGGTCCCCGCGCCGGACGGCACCGGCCCGGAGACCGAGTGGCAGCAGCTCGACATCACCGTCGCCCGCGAGCAGCTCGGCTGGGAGCCCCGGCGCACCCTGCGCGAGGCCGTCCGGGAGCTCTGGGAGGCCCAGATCGCCGCTCCCCAGGCGTAGCGGGCCCCGACCGCACGCCGTACGAGCAGCGCATGCCATGACGTGGCGGCGTCCGTGAGCAGTCGCGGACGCCGCCCGGCCGAACCAGCCGGGGGAGCCATCAGCCGACCAGCAGTGCTCCGCCCGCGCGGCACGCTCGCGCAGCTCGCCCACGGCCGGGCCAACGGGCTCGGCGCGCTCCGGCTCCTGCTGGCCGCCACCGTCGTCGCCTCGCACGTCTTCCCCATCGGCTGGGGGCGCCCCGATCCGCTCTGGTCCTGGAGCGGCGGGCAGACCGACCTCGGCAAGGCCGCCGTCCTCGGGTTCTTCGCACTCTCCGGGTTCGTGATCATCGACAGCGCCCGGCGGCTGCCGGCCGGCCGCTACCTCTGGCACCGGGCCCTGCGCATCGTGCCCGGCCTCTGCGGCTCACTGCTCTTCTCTGCCGCCGCCTTGATGCCCGCCCTCTACTGGTGGCAGCACGGCAACCTGAACGGCTTCTGGACCCGTTCGGACGGTCCGCTGAGCTATCTGACCAGCCTCGGGAGCGCCGCCCCGACCACGGGCTGGGACATCTCGGGCGTGATCGCCGAGGGCGTCCGCAGCGGAACCAACTTCGACCGGAGCCTCAACGGCGCCCTCTGGTCGCTCAAGTACGAGCTGCTCTGCTACCTGGTGGCCGGGCTGCTGGCCGCCCTCGGGCTGCTGAACCGACGACCGTTCGTCGCCTCGGCGGCGCTCGCGCTCTGGCTCCTGATCGCCACCGGCGCGACGGACCTCCCGGCCGGGGTGCCCCCGGCCGGCGGGCCCGGGATCGCGCTCCCGCCGCTGGGCCAGGTCACCTTCCACCTCGCCGCCGGTCTCGGCCTCGCCTTCCTGCTCGGAGGCGCGCTACGGCTGCACGCCGAGCGGATCCCGGTCGACGACGCCCTGGCGCTGGCCGCCGCCCTCACCGCGGCCGGCTCGGCCCGCTGGGGCGGCTTCGCGCTGCTCGGCGTCCCCGCGCTGGTCTACCTGTTGTTCTGGGCCGCGGCCAGGCTCCCCCGCCGCCTCCGGGCGATCGGCAGCCGCGGCGACTACTCGTACGGCGTGTACATCCACGGCTTCCCGGTCGAGCAGGCGCTGGCGCTGGTCGGGGCCGCGCGCTTCGGCCCGCTCGGCTTCCTGGCCTGCGCCCTCGCCGCGACCGCCCTGCCGGCGGTGCTCTCCTGGCACCTCGTCGAGGCGCCCGCGCTGCGGTTGCGCTCCTGGACCCCGGGACCGCTGCGCCGGGCCGCCGGGCGGGAGCCCCGGCCCGCGTCGCAGCCGCAGCCGCCGTCGCAGCCGCCCGAGGTCACTTCGCCTTGAAGACCCAGACCTTCATCAGCAGGAACCGGACCACCGTCGCCAGACCGTTCGCGGCGACCAGCCCGGCCACCTCGACGGTCTTCGAGGCGTTCGGCGCGGCCAGGTCGAGCAGCGCCAGCGCCCCGGCGCTCAGACCGAGCCCGATCACGAAGGCCACCGCGCCCTGGAGCTGGTGACGCAGCGCGCCCTCACTGCCGGTGATGCCGAAGGTGAACCGGCGGTTGGCCGCCGTGTTGGCGACCGCGCTGACCGCGAGCGCGACGAGGTTGGCCACCTGGGGGTCGACGAATCGCCGGGCCACCACGTAGAGGAGCAGGTAGAAGAGGGTGCTCAGGACCCCGATCACCAGGAAGGAGGGGACCTGGCGCTTGGCCGTCCCGGTGTCGGCGGGCCGCGGGCCCTGGCCGGCCGGCGGCACCTCGGCCGCTTCGGTCGGCTGGTCGGTGGAAACCATGTGAGCACCCATGCGATCGGTTCGTCGGATCAGGAAATCTCGTACACGGCCATCCGGCCGTTGTCGAAGACCTGCTTGGCGAGGGTCTTCAGGGCCGGGGACTCCGGCGCCACCTTGCGGTTGACCACCACGTAACGGACGTGGTGCCGCTCGCGCAACTGATCGAGGATAGCGGCCGTCGGCCGGTAGACGGCGTCCTCGTTGAGCTTGAGCAGCTCCTGGTCCCAGAAGGAGCCGGACTTCTCCGACATCAGCCGCGGCGAGTAGGCCCAGCCCTCCACCAGCACCGAGCGCTCGGAGTAGGCGCTCAGGTAGAAGGACAGGGAGTTCCAGCAGTTCTCCCCGGGGACGGCGTAGTCGCTCTCCGAGCGGCAGTGGCCGTTGGTGGCCAGGACGTCGTCCGGTTCGCTGTGCGCGCGGACCCAGCGGGCGGCCTCTACCTGGCTGGCCGGCAGCGGCCACGCGCCGTCCCACGGGACCTGCCGGGACTGCTGGACGTCGAGCAGCAGCGAGGGGGCGCCCGCCGCGAGCGCCGCGGTGAGCAGGACCACGGCGCCCCGGCCGCGCAGGGCCGGCAGCGCCCGGCCGGCCGCCCACCAGAGCACACCGCCGACCGCCGCGACCCCGGCCAGCGCCGCCGCCGCCGCCAGCGCCGGCACCAGCGCGGTGTAGGACGCGGTGCCGTCGGCGTCGCCGACCGCCTTGAGCGCGAAGGTCGCCCAGTCGCCCGCGTACTGGTAGATGCCGTAGGTGAGCAGGAGGACGAAGGCCACCGTGCCGACGCCGAGCGCGAGCTTGCCCCGGGCCGGCAGCGCGGCACGCTCGAAGACCTCGCAGTAGCCCCAGGCCGAGAGCAGCACCCCGAAGGAGAGGCCGGCGAGGGTGAAGTAGCTGGCGTTGAAGCCGTTGACCACCAGGTAGACGGCCGGGCCGGCGAGGGCCCCGCCGAGCAGGAACCACTGGGTCTGCTCCAGACGGAGCCGGCGGCGCCACAGGAGCGGGATCATGCCGACCATCCGGAGCTGGTGGTTCAGCAGGAACGCGACCAGCGTCGCGGCGACGACCACGCTCTGGGTCACCGCCGTCCGGGTCTGCTGCGGATCGGCCCAGTACTTCTGGATGTTGCCGAAGGGCACCACTTCGAGGCCGTAGCTCTCGAAGCGGAACAGCACCGCGGTGGCGAAGACCTGGGCGCCCGCGACGATCGCGCCGAGGCCGACGACGGTCCACGGGATGCGCCGCGTCCCGATCAGCACCATCGCACCGGCGAAGGCCAGCGCGGCCAGCGTCACCGGCAGCGAGCTCGCCTTGGCCGCGCTGGAGGCCACCGCGAACAGCGCGGTGAGCACGAACGCGCCCCGGCCGAACGCCGGGATCCGGCCGGCTCCGTCCTGCCCGCCGCGCTCCTCGCCGCCGCGCCCGCGCAGGGCGTCGCCGACCACGCCGATCAGGGCCATCAGCAGCGGCTGGCTGTACGTCAGCGAGAGGCTCGCCCAGGACATCAGCGGCACCGCCGGAGCCCCGAAGGTCCAGTGGCCGACGTTGTTGGGGTAGACGGCGTTGAACTCGCCCACCGCGAAGATCAGCAGGGCGGCGACCGGGCCGGCCCAGGGCCGGCCGGTCAGCCGGTGCGCCACCACGGCGGTGATCACCATGGCCAGGGCGGCCAGCGCCGGGACCATCAGCCGCATCTGGACCACGGACAGGTCGATGTGCCCGACCAGGTCGCTCATCGCCATGTGGACGAAGGTGAACCAGTGGTAGTGCAGCGGCTCGCCGGCGGCCTGCGGGAAGGTCAGCGGGAAGTTGTGCTTGGCGTTCCCGGCCAGCGACAGCAGGTAGGGCAGGTCGATGTACTGCCGGGTGGTCTCGCTGTCCGGCACGATCGGGTTCCGGCTGAGCACCGCCCCGTACATGTAGGCGCTGGTGAACGCGACCGTGCCGGCGACCGACCAGGACCAGCCCGGCGAGGTCCGGCGGTAGCCGCGCGGCCGCCAGTGCCGCCGCAGCCGCGGCACGGCGGCGAACGGGATCACGACCGCCAGCGGCCAGGCCGTGGCCACCGACTGCAGGCCCAGGCCGACCAGCACGGCCCAGGCGACCAGTTCCAGCACCAGGCCGACCACGGCGCCGAAGGCCAGGTCCTCCACCAGTGTGTGCGGACGGCGCCGCAGGAGCCGGAAGACCAGCGTGCCCGGGAGCATGACGCCCCACAGCACGTAGAAGGTGTAGCGGGCGACGTCACTGACCGAGGTGTCGGCCGCCAGCAGCAGGCCGGCCAGGAAGAGGTAGGCCGCGACCGCGGGCAGGAACGCCGTCAGCCGGTCGCGGAGGCCGAGCGGGGCACCGTCGGCGTCCGGCGCGGAACTGCCGGTCCGCCGCCCGTCGGGCGCGGTCGGCGTACCCAGGGCGGGCGCGGTGCTGTCGGTAGTGCCCATCGCTCTTCTTCTCCTGCGGGCTGTGCGTCGGCTCTCGGTCGGCGGCGGGTGGTCCGTCCCGCGGCGGCCGGCGCCGCGGGACGGACCGGGGGGTCACACCGCGTACTCGGAGACCTTCGCCGTCTTCGCGCTGTTGTCCTCGGCCGAGTCGTAACCGACGAAGTAGGCCGGCCGGGCCTGCGCCGCCGAGTAGATCCGGCCGACGTACTCGCCGAGCAGACCGATGCAGACGAGCTGGACGGCGCCGAGGAAGAGCATGCCGATGAACAGCGAGGACCAGCCGGGCACGGTCTTGCCGAGCGCGTACTCGACCGTGGTGTAGATCCCCAGGCAGAAGCAGAGCACGAAGCTCAGCAGGCCGAGCCAGGTGGCGAGCCGCAGCGGGCTGGCGGAGAAGTTGGTGATGCTGTCGATGGCGAGACGGACCATCTTGGACAGCGGGTAGTGCGTGCTGCCCGCGACCCGCTCCTCGCGGACGTAGACGACCTCGCCGCTGGGGAAGCCGAGCCACGGGACCAGCAGGCGGTAGACCGGCTGGTGCTCGGGCATCGCCTTGAGCGCGTCCACCGCGGCCCGGCTGAGCAGGCGGAAGTCGCCGGCCTGGTTCGGCATGTTCTTGCCGACGAGCTTGCGCATCAGCCAGTAGTAGGCGCCGGCGGTCCGCCGCTTGAAGAAGGTGTCGGTGCCGCGGTCGCCGCGCACGCCGTAGACGATGTCGAGGTTCTTCTCGCGGGCGAGCGCGAGCATCTCGGGGATCTTCTCCGGCGGGTCCTGCAGGTCCGCGTCGATGGAGACGACGTAGTCGCCGTAGGCGCGGTGGATGCCGGCGGTCAGCGCCGCCTGGTGCCCGGAGTTGCGCGCGAAGCGGACGATCCGGAACTCCGGCCAGTCCTGGTGGATCTTCTGCATGATCGCCGGGGTGGCGTCGGTGCTGCCGTCGTCGATGCCGACGACCTCGTAGTGGATCCCCAGCTCGTCCAGGATCGGGCGCAGGCGCTGGACCGTCAGCGGCAGGGCTTCCTGCTCGTTGTAGATCGGCATCACGACCGACAACAGCGGCGCCGGCGGGACGGCCTGCTCTGCCGATACTGCTGCGTTGTACATCAGTTGTCGCCTGTCCCTTATGTCTTTGAGAACGATCGATCGATGCCGGATAACGGCCGGATGGCCCGGACGACCGAGCTGATGGATGCGAAGGAGGGGTGCGCGGCCTGGGCCTGAGCCGTGACGGCGGCCAGGCTAGCAGCAGGATTTTGCGATTGCATGAATGATCCTTTGGCCGCTGATTCCACGCGGCCCTCATGCATGGTCAGTGCTTCACCGGGGCGGGTTCGTCCGAGACCCGGCGCAGGGTCGCCATCGAACGGTCCAACGCGTTCTTCATGATCTTCGACACCGGCCGCTCGACCAACCGGTGGATCAGCCAGGCCGCCACCATCACCGCGGCCAGGGTCGTCCCCAGCGCCGCCCGGACGCCGAAGTCCTTGGTGAGCAGGAAGTGGATCAGCGTCCAGCCGATCTCCTGGTGGATCAGGTAGAGCGGGTAGGTCAGCGCGCCGGCGACCGTCAGCCACTTCCACTGCACCCAGTCGAACAGGCCCAGCGCGGCACCCAGCACCAGGGCGAACGCCGCCGTCACCGCACCGGCCATGACGTTCCACGAAAGGGGGTGGCCGAGGACGTTGACGTAGACCTCCTGGATGGCACCGAGGCGGGTCAGCGCGAGGATCCAGGAGAATCCGACGATCCCCCAGAGCAGCAGGTTCTGACCGAAGCGGTACATCAGGAACATGCCGACGCCGGCGATGAAGAAGGGCGACTCGTTCGGCATGGCGAGGGTGGTCAGCAGCGGGAGGTCCGCCTGCGGGGCGAGCACCGCGAGGATCGTCCAGATCCCGCAGAAGGCCACCACCTTGCGGTAGGTGAGGCCGGTCGCCACCACGATCGCGAAGAGCAGGTAGAACCGCATCTCCACCCAGAGCGTCCAGTACACGCCGTCGACGTGCCGCATCCCGAGCGGGGTCTGAAGCATGGTCAGGTTGCCGAGGATGGTGCTGGCGTTGAGCCCGTCACCGGCCCCCGAGCGGGCGAACTGCTTGAAGTTCAGCACCACCAGGCTGGTGAGCGCTATGCCGGCCCAGTAGCCGGGGTACAGGCGGACCACCCGGGAGACGAAGAACTCCCCCGGTCGCTTCCCCCAGCAGCTCATGCAGATCACGAAGCCGCTGATGACGAAGAACAGCTCCACCCCGAGCCAGCCGTAGGCCGCCATCCGGTTCACCTGCGGCAGTACGTCCTTCGGGGTGACGCCCTGCCACACCCCGGAGATGCCGACGTAGGCGGTCCAGTGGAAGGAGAGCACGCTCAGGGCCGCGAACAGTCGCATCCCGTCGAGCGCGTACAGCCGGGGACGCTTGGTGCGGCCGTCGGGCGACCGCTCCGCGCGCGTGGCCGAGCGGCGACGGAGAAGCGAGGGCTTCGTGAGAAGGGGGGCAGAGGTCATTCCGGAGCGCTTTCAGCGAGTGGGGCGGAGAGCCTCGGTCAGCCTCGCCCTGGCGACGGCTGCGGGTGGCTCAGTCTATCCGCAGCGAGATCGCCCTACACACAGGACCCCCGCGCCCTCCAAGTGCGACACGCCGAAGGGCCCCGCACACCGAGGTGTGCGGGGCCCTTCGAACATCACCTGTGTGACACAGGCAGGTCAAGAGCCTCGATTACTTGAGGATCTTGGTGACCTGGCCGGCGCCGACGGTGCGGCCACCCTCACGGATGGCGAACTTCAGGCCCTCCTCCATGGCGATCGGCTGGATCAGCACGACCGTCATGGCGGTGTTGTCGCCCGGCATGACCATCTCGGTGCCCTCGGGGAGGGTCACGACGCCGGTCACGTCCGTGGTACGGAAGTAGAACTGCGGGCGGTAGTTGTTGAAGAACGGGGTGTGACGGCCACCCTCGTCCTTCGACAGGATGTAGGACTGGGCCTCGAACTCGGTGTGCGGGGTGACCGAACCGGGCTTGATGATGACCTGGCCGCGCTCGACGTCCTCGCGCTTGATGCCACGGAGGAGCAGACCGACGTTCTCACCGGCCTGGCCCTCGTCGAGCAGCTTGCGGAACATCTCGATGCCGGTGACCGTGGTGGTGGTCTTGGTCTCCTTGATGCCGATGATGTCGACAGTCTCGTTGACCTTGAGGATGCCACGCTCGATACGACCGGTGACGACGGTGCCACGACCGGTGATCGTGAAGACGTCCTCGATCGGCATCAGGAACGGCTGGTCCACGGCGCGAGCCGGGGTCGGGATGGCCTCGTCGACCGCGGCCATCAGGCCGAGGAGCTTCTCGCCCCACTCCTTGTCGCCCTCCAGCGCCTTCAGCGCGGAGACGCGGACGACCGGCAGGTCGTCGCCCGGGAACTCGTACTCGGAGAGGAGCTCACGGACCTCGAGCTCGACGAGCTCCAGGATCTCCTCGTCGTCCACCATGTCGGCCTTGTTCAGGGCGACGACGATGTAGGGGACGCCGACCTGGCGGGCCAGGAGGACGTGCTCCTTGGTCTGCGGCATCGGGCCGTCGGTGGCGGCGACGACGAGGATCGCACCGTCCATCTGGGCCGCACCGGTGATCATGTTCTTGATGTAGTCCGCGTGACCCGGGCAGTCGACGTGGGCGTAGTGACGCGCCTCGGTCTGGTACTCGACGTGCGCGATCGAGATGGTGATACCGCGCTGCCGCTCCTCCGGCGCCTTGTCGATCTGGTCGAACGGCGTGAAGGGGTTGATGTCCGGGTGAGCGTCGTGCAGCACCTTGGTGATGGCCGCGGTAAGGGTCGTCTTACCGTGGTCGATGTGACCAATGGTGCCGATGTTGACGTGGGGCTTCGTCCGCTCGAACTTCGCCTTCGCCACTGCAGTCCTCCTGAGGACAGTTCTGTACGCCGTGCTGACGTCAGTTGGTCTTTGATCGGGTTGGGTACGGGGCGCCCGGGAGCGCCTCACACCGTCCCGCGGGTGGGGGCGGAGGCCCCGGGAGAATCCGGCTGGATTCTCCCGGGTCGCCTCCTAATAGCCTAAGGGTTCGCAATCGTCCCGAATGTCGGGATGTCCTGCGGCCTCGGGTAGGGACTCGGCTCGCGCCGGTCCTTACTCGCCCTTGGCCTTGGCGATGATGTCGTCCGCCACGTTCCGCGGAACCTCGGCGTACGAGTCGAACTGCATCGAGTAGCTCGCGCGACCAGAGGTCTTGCTGCGCAGGTCACCGACGTAGCCGAACATCTCGGAGAGGGGCACCAGCGCCGAAACGACGCGGGCACCGTAACGCTCGTCCATGGACCGGATCTGGCCACGGCGAGAGTTGATGTCGCCGATCACATCGCCCATGTAGTCCTCGGGCGTGGTGACCTCGACGGCCATCATCGGCTCGAGCAGCGCCGGGGACGCCTTGCGAGCGCCCTCCTTGAAGGCCATCGAACCGGCGATCTTGAACGCGAGCTCGGAGGAGTCGACGTCGTGCGAGGCACCGTCGAGCAGCGTCACGCGGACACCCTGGAGCGGGTAGCCGGCGAGCACGCCGAACTCCATGGCCTCCTGGCAACCGGCGTCGACCGAAGGGATGTACTCCTTCGGCACGCGGCCACCGGTGACCTTGTTGACGAACTCGTAGCCCTCGCCGGACTCGATCGGCTCGATCGCGATCTGGATCTTCGCGAACTGGCCGGAGCCACCGGTCTGCTTCTTGTGCGTGAAGTCGATGCGCTCGACGGCCTTGCGGATCGTCTCGCGGTACGCGACCTGCGGCTTGCCGACGTTGGCCTCGACCTTGAACTCACGCTTCATACGGTCGACCAGCACCTCGAGGTGCAGCTCGCCCATACCCGCGATGATGGTCTGGCCGGTCTCTTCGTCGGTGTTGACCTGGAAGGACGGGTCCTCCTCGGCCAGCCGCTGGATCGCGGTGCCCAGACGCTCCTGGTCACCCTTCGACTTCGGCTCGATCGCGACGCGGATGACCGGGGCCGGGAAGTCCATGGACTCCAGGATGACCGGGTGCTTCTCGTCGCTCAGGGTCTCACCGGTGGTGGTCTGCTTGAGACCCATGACGGCGACGATGTCGCCGGCGCCCACCGACTCGATCTCCTCACGCTTGTTGGCGTGCATGCGGTAGATCTTGCCGATCCGCTCCTTGCGGCCCTTCACCGCGTTGAGGACGGCGGTGCCGGCCTCAAGGCGCCCGGAGTAGATCCGGACGAAGGTGAGCTTGCCCAGGTGCGGGTCGGACATGATCTTGAACGCCAGAGCCGCGAGCGGCTCGTCGTCCGACGCCTTGCGGGAGATCTTGACCGTGTCGTCGCCGGGCTTGGTGCCCTCGATGGACTCGATGTCCAGCGGCGACGGGAGGTAGTTGACGACCGCGTCGAGCAGGGGCTGAACGCCCTTGTTCTTGAAGGCGGTGCCACAGAAGATCGGCGTGAAGTCCGAGTTCAGCGTGCCCTTGCGGATCGCGGCGATGAGCAGCGCCTCGGGGACGTCCTCGCCCTCCATGGCGAGTTCCATCACCTCGTCGCTGACGTTCGACACGGTGTCCAGCAGCTTCTCGCGGTACTCCTCGGCCTGCTCCACCAGGTCGGCCGGGATGTCGACGATGTCGTACATCTCGCCCTTGGCGGCCTCGGCCGTCCAGACCAGCGCCTTCATGCGGACCAGGTCGACAACGCCCTGGAAGTCCGCCTCGGCACCGATCGGGAGCTGCATCACCAGCGGGGTCGCGCCGAGGCGCTCCACGATGGTGTCGACGCAGAAGAAGAAGTTCGCGCCCGTGCGGTCCAGCTTGTTGATGAAGCAGATGCGCGGGACGCCGTAGCGGTCAGCCTGCCGCCACACGGTCTCGGACTGGGGCTCGACACCGGCGACACCGTCGAACACCGTGACGGCACCGTCGAGGACGCGCAGCGAACGCTCCACCTCGACGGTGAAGTCGACGTGACCCGGGGTGTCGATGATGTTGATCGTGTTGTCAACGCCGTCGAGCGTCCAGTGACAGGTCGTCGCGGCCGACGTGATCGTGATGCCGCGCTCCTGCTCCTGCTCCATCCAGTCCATGGTGGCAGCGCCATCGTGGACCTCACCGATCTTGTACGAGACACCGGTGTAGAACAGGATCCGCTCGGTGGTGGTGGTCTTGCCCGCGTCGATGTGCGCCATGATCCCGATGTTGCGGACCCTGGCGAGGTCAAGGGAGGTTGCAGCCATGGTGGCTCGTTCTCTCTCTGTCTAGTGACGGGGTTGGGACTACCAGCGGTAGTGCGCGAAGGCCTTGTTGGACTCGGCCATCTTGTGGGTGTCCTCACGACGCTTCACGGAAGCGCCCAGGCCGTTGCTGGCGTCGAGGATCTCGTTCATCAGGCGCTCGGTCATGGTCTTCTCGCGACGGGCGCGGGAGTAACCGACCATCCAGCGCAGCGCCAGGGTGCTGGCGCGGCCCGGACGGACCTCGACCGGAACCTGGTAGGTCGCGCCACCGACACGGCGGGACTTGACCTCGAGGGCCGGCTTGACGTTCTCCAGCGCGCGCTTCAGCGCCACGACGGGGTCCGAGCCGGTCTTCTCGCGGACGCCCTCGAGGGCGCCGTAGACGATCCGCTCGGCGGTGGAACGCTTGCCGTGCAGCAGGATCTTGTTGACCAGCTGGGTGACGACCGGGGAGCCGTAAACCGGGTCGATGATGACCGGGCGCTTCGGGGCGGGGCCCTTACGAGGCATTCTTACTTCTCCTTCTTGGCGCCGTAGCGGCTGCGAGCCTGCTTGCGGTTCTTGACACCCTGGGTGTCAAGCGAACCGCGGATGATCTTGTAGCGGACACCAGGAAGGTCCTTCACACGACCACCGCGCACCAGCACGATGGAGTGCTCCTGCAGGTTGTGGCCCTCGCCCGGGATGTAAGCGGTGACCTCGATCCCGCTGGTGAGGCGCACACGGGCGACCTTGCGAAGCGCCGAGTTCGGCTTCTTCGGGGTGGTCGTGTACACACGCGTGCAGACCCCGCGGCGCTGGGGCGAGCCCTTCAGCGCGGGAGTCTTGTTCTTCTCGACCTTGTCCTGCCGGCCCTTTCGGACCAGCTGCTGGATCGTAGGCACCGTTTCTCCGTTTTCTGTGTGCCAAGGCTTGGTGAAACTAACCTGCGGTGTCTCCATCGCACACGGCCCCGTGGTCGACCCACGCGGTCGGGTGTGTTGGGCTTATTCCGACACGGAATCCCATGAGCTGATGTACAGCGACGGCGCTCAACGCGCGGAGCACTGAAAGGTGCTCCGGCTCGGCGCGGCGGCCGGTGTGCATGCACGCACAAGGACCCGGGGACACCCCAGGCACAAGGTCAGAGCGTACCTAGCGCATCGGGCTCGGTCAAAACAAATGCAACGCCGCAGGTCGCGGCCGTCGGCCGGATGTCGCCGCGGTGTCCCGCGCACGGCCGCCCGGTGTCGAACCGCTCTCCTGCCGCTCTACCACACCCCGGCGGGGGGCGCCCCCCCCGCGGGGGGCGCGCGCCCCGGCCCGCGGCCCGGGGTGAAGGCCCCCCACACAACGGGGTTGTTAGCGCGCCCCCGGGAGGCCAACAAAACCCCCAGGGGAGTATAAACAAA